>PEQZ01000049.1 GCA_002928395.1 Hyphomicrobium sp. | reverse complement strand
CGAACGGCTGCGCCTCGAGCCCCGGCACGCCGTTGCCATTGCCGTCTCCGCGCTCACGGTTGCGGCGTCCACCACGGCGCCCGCGCCTGCGCCCGCGACGGCGCTGATCGCCGTCTGCACCGCCACGCGTTTCGCCGCTGCCGTTGCCGTCGTCTCCCGCACCATCGGGGTTGTCGTCGCCTGCGCCGGCATTGATCTCGGTCACGCCGTCGTCGTCAGCCGGATCATCGGGAGTGAAGGTGATGCGATCGCCGCCCGGGTCTGAGCCGCTGCTTTCGTCGTCGCCGTCGGCCGCGTTATCGCTGACGCCAATGGCGCCCGACGCGATGCGTTCACCATCGATACGATCGCCACGCCGGCCACCACGGCGTCTGCGGCGACGCTTGCGGCGGCTCCCATCGTCGGCGCCCGAAGCGTCGCGATCCCTTTCACCATCGGCGTCTCCGCCACGGCCGCTTGCCAGGCTATCGCGTGGCTCCCGGCGGGGCGTCCTTTGGTCGGCACGCGGGGCTTCGGGGGCCTCGTCGTGATCGTGCTCTTCGACATCGGAGACCCGATCGCCGTCGTTGTCGGCGTCCTGGTCCTCGCCGTCGAAGCCCCAGTCCATGTTGACGGCATTCCGGTCGGCGCGCCGCAATGGCGTTGCGACGATGGCGGACGCACCCTTCTCGATCGTATAATTCGCGCCCTGCAGCTTGTCGGATCCTTGCACGGTGACGGGCAATCCAAGCCGGGCCTCCATGTCGATGATGAAGGCGCGCTTGTTGTTCAAGATGTAGAGCGCCACCGTCGGCGTCGTCGTGGCGATCAGCGGCGTGCGGGCACCCGCGGTGACGGCATCTTCGAGCCCACGCAATACTGCCAGCGCCACGCTTTCAACGGAGCGGATGATGCCGGTACCCTGGCAATGCGGGCACTGCGTGGTCGAACCTTCCAGAACGCCGGTCCGCAGCCGCTGCCGCGACATTTCCATTAGGCCGAAGTGGCTGATGCGCCCTAGCTGGATCCGCGCGCGGTCGAACCGGAGTGCATCCTTCAAGCGGCGCTCGACCGCCCGGTTGTTGCGCTTCTCGTCCATGTCGATGAAGTCGACGACGATCAAGCCTGCGAGGTCGCGCAGCTTCACCTGGCGCGCAATCTCGTCCGACGCTTCGAGGTTGGTGTTGAGCGCGGTCTCTTCGATCGAAAATTCTCGGGTCGATTTGCCCGAGTTGACGTCGACAGCGACCAGAGCTTCGGTCTGGTTAATGACCAGATAGCCGCCCGAGCGCAAGGTAACGTAGGGGCTGAACATCGCGTTCAATTGCCGTTCGATGCCGAAGCGCGTGAACAAGGGTTCTGGTGCCTGGTATTCGACGACGTTCTTGGCGTGGCTCGGCATCAACATGCGCATGAAGTCGCGCGCATCGCGGTGGGCCTCGGAGCCGGCCACAATGATCTCGTCGACGTCTTTGCCGTAGAGGTCGCGAATCGAGCGCTTGATGAGGTTACCTTCCTCGTAGACGAGGCTCGGCGCTTCACTCTGCAGCGTCATGTCGCGGACGCTTTCCCACAACCGGAGCAGGTACTCGAAGTCGCGCTTGATTTCTTGCTGCGTGCGGGCTGCACCCGCCGTGCGAATGATGAGCCCCATGCCTTCCGGAACCTCGAGGTCCTGGGCTATGGCCTTCAGGCGCTTGCGATCCTGCGGGCTGGAGATCTTGCGGCTGATTCCGCCGCCACGGGCGGTGTTCGGCATCAAGACGGTATAGCGGCCGGCCAGCGACAAATAGGTCGTGAGTGCGGCGCCCTTGGTGCCACGCTCTTCCTTGACGACTTGGACAAGGATCACCTGGCGACGCTTGATCACTTCCTGGATCTTGTAGCTACGCGTGCGGCGGCGGGTGCGCGGCCGACTGGAGAATTCCTCGAGCGCGTCCTCCGAGCCGACTTGATCGACATCGGCAGATGCCACTCCACCAGCCACTTCCCGGATGCCGTCCGTATCATCGCCGTTGCGATCGCCATCAATGGCGTCGTCACGGCGCAATGGTTGGCTTGCGGCCGATAGACCGCCATGGCCGCGGGGTTCGTCGCCGTCGTCGCCCCGGTTGTGGTGGCTTTCGTCCGGCTCCCGATCGTTTGCGTCCGGCGCGGGTTCGAACCCGCCAACAGTCTCCGGCGGGGGCATTTCGGTGATCGGGTCATCGATCAGGCCCGTCTGATCGGCAAATGTAGCCGAAGGCGCATCGTCGTCGTCATGGCCAGAGCGCGCGTCCGCATGATCGTGATGATCAGGGTCGTCGGTGTCGTGCTCGCTTTGTGGTCCGCCATCGCTGTCGTTGTCAGGGTCGCCCGTGGCCCGCTGTGCTGATGCATGACCGGCTGGGTGGCTCGGCCGTACCTGACGCCGGCGCCGGGCAACCGCTTCCGCCCGCGCATCGGCCTCGGCCTCTTCCTCGGCTTCGGCACGTGCTTCCTCGTCGATGAGCGCCTGACGGTCGGCCATCGGAATCTGGTAATAGTCGGGATGGATTTCGTTGAACGCAAGAAAGCCGTGCCGATTGCCACCATAGTCGATGAACGCCGCTTGCAGCGACGGTTCGACCCGCGTGACCTTGGCGAGATAGATATTGCCGCGCAGCAATTTCCGGGCAGCGCTCTCGTAATCGAACTCCTCTACCCGGCCTCCACGCAGAACCACGACCCGGGTCTCTTCCGGATGGGTGGCATCAATGAGCATTTTGTTGTGTGACATTGCATGTGTTCCCTCGCGCGCCGGCTCTGCGGCCCGCCGGTACTGGATCTTGCGGTGTGAAGTGCCGATCCAGCGGCTGCGATACGCCAAGCAAGGGCGCGCGCTTCGAAGGGGTTGTGTGACTGTAGTCGAATGGTGGCGGCGACCGTGGCGGTCTCGGACCCGGCTGGCCTAACAGGCCGGGGTCCCATGCGTCGCGAGGCCCGCGCTCGGATGAGCTGGGTTCCGACGATGCAAGACGAGCGTTGGTCGCGCATGACGATTTCTTACTTTATTTTGGCGACCCGCCTGGCGGCTTCTCAACCGCGGTCGGCGGGAAACAACGAAAAAACTGGCACGATTGCGGCATCAAGGTCACGTAAGCGACGCATGGGCACGCTTCCCGGCTCCTCGCTTGCGCCCCTTTCACTTGGCGCCGCGGCAGGAGCCGCATTCAGGTAAGGAGAACGGATCCGAGCATGTCCTCGCCTCTGCGATCCTTGCCGCACGAATGCGGAACAAATGGATTTCCGGGCGGCGGAGAACAGCACTCGCAGAACCGTGTATCGCGGGAGACCGTCCTTCAGCACTGTCGGCAGTCGCAATCGGATATGAGGACTGAAAAAGACCGGGCTCGCACCCTGCCAGCAATCCTGTTCCGAAGGCCTTGACCGCTGACGGCCGGGTCCATCGACTAACGCTATCAACCGTAGGGCTTCACCACAACCGTGGCAAGAGTGCTATAAGCGAATCATGCCACAAGCCATGTGACCTGAAGCCACAACTTATGGAGATTGTTTGCGAAAGTCTCGTTAATTTATATGCCGGCATAGGCCGGCACGGCAAAGTGTGGCGCGGAAAGATGCGATGCCGGGGATTGGCGCGCGCCGGGTCGAACGTTTGGGGGCGCTGGCCATGTCGGGCCACTGTGGACAGGTTTGGGTGGGACAGCGAACGCAATCGTCGGCCCGGGTTGGACGTTCGATCCAGCGCAGGCTGTACTTTTTCGTGGCGTGGGCGCTCGCCGTCGTGCTGTGTCCGGCGCCAGACGTCTTGTCGCAAGTCGCAAATGGCGGCGAATCCGCCACCGGTTGGCAAACAAAGTCGACCGGTCCGTCACCTTCCAGCGGCGCTGGCAACAGTCGAACCAACGAGAATTCGGCGCCTAAGGCTGGTCCCAAGCCGGCCGCCGTGCCGACTGCAAAGAATGCCGTGGCGCCCCAGATCAACTCTCAGTCTGGCAGGGCGATCGAAGCGACGGGCGCAAAGCTGTCGACAGACGGAAACGTAACAACGTTCAGCATTGATTTCACCAGGAGCCTCAAGGCAGAAATCGTAACGCTGGCAAATCCTTATCGCGTCATTGTCGACATGGCCAACGTCACGTTCCGACTGCCCGCCGGGACGGGTAGAGAGCCATTGGGCCTCGTCACCGCCTTTCGCTATGGACTATTTGCCGAAGGCAAGGCGCGCATTGTCTTGGACGCCACGGGCCCGGTTGTTATTTCGCGGGCTGAACTGAAGCCTGTTCCAGGTGGTAGCACCATGCGGCTCGCCATCGATTTGGTTGCGACGGACGCCGCGAGCTTTGGCGAGGGCACAGGGGCCGCTCGCGCCGCGGCTGCGGCGGCCATCGCTCAGGAGGCGCTGACCAAGGAACAGAAGCCGGCAATTCATGAGGATCGGACCCCCGCACCGAAACAGCGGGCGAAACCCGTGATCATGATCGATCCGGGCCACGGCGGCATCGATCCGGGTGCCGTCAGCACCGCCAATCTCTATGAAAAAACCGTCGTGCTGGCGGTCGCCAAGCAATTGCAGTCCGCACTTGTCGCAAAGGGCCGCTACGACGTGTTGATGACGCGGCAATCCGACGTATTCGTGTCGCTCGACCAGCGCTTGAAGCTATCGCGCCAGACGGCCCCGGATCTTTTCATCTCGTTGCACGCGGATTCCATCGACACTAAGGGGTTGACGCAGGCGATCCGGGGAGCATCGGTCTACACGTTATCGGAGCGGGCATCGGACGAACTGGCGCGGCTGGCGGCCGAGAAGGAGAACGCGTCGGATCTGATCGCCGGGCTGCAGACCGCCGAAGGCGAGGGACAGGATCAGGTGCGGTCGATCCTGATCGACCTATTAAAGCGGGAAACCGCCAATTTCTCAGCGGATTTCTCGCGCATGCTCGTATCGAAGCTGGGCAAGTCGGTGCCGCTGGCGCGCGATCACAGCCGGGCGGCCGCATTCAAGGTCTTGAAGCAGCCCGGATCACCGTCCGTCCTCGTGGAACTCGGCTACCTCAGCAATTCGGACGACGAAAAGCTCATGACGTCGCCAGATTGGCAAAAGCAGGTGACGGCCGCGATCGCGCTTGCAGTCGATGCCTATTTTGGCCGGCGAGCCGTAGGGTCGCGGTAGCCCGCCCCCCCTCGCCCACATGTCCAACGGCCCAAAGAGAACGACGCGGGTTTTGGCAAAGTTGGTGACGCGGACGACGTGATGCCACAATGCGTGGTAGATTGTGTTTGTCGGCGTGTGCGGTTGCTGCGTTGCAAAAAGCGGTCTAGATACCGAGTTCCCAACGGACACCGAGGCGCATGAGAGCCCCCGTCTATCCACCACCACAACAGCCGCAGAAAAGGCGCAAGCGTCGCAAGAGCTGGCTCTTGAGCTTCCTCGGCTTCGCGTTCGCCGCGGGCGTGGTGATGTTCCTCGTGGGCTCGGCGGTTGCCGGCTACTTCCTCTGGAAAGCATCCAAAGATCTCCCGGATTACGACAGCCTCGCGAAGTACGAGCCGCCAGTCATGTCGCGCATTCACGCTCACGATGGGTCGCTGATCGCGGAGTATGCGCGGGAACGCCGCATTTTCGTGCCGATCAACACGATCCCGAAGCAGGTTCTGTCGGCATTCCTGTCGGCCGAGGACAAACGGTTCTACGACCACGGAGGCCTGGATTTCGTCGGCATCGCAAGGGCACTGGTGGCCGCCGTGCAGAACAAGATCAAAGGCAGTGATAAACGCGATCAAGGCGCCTCGACCATCACCCAGCAGGTCGCCAAGAATTTCTTGTTGTCGAACGAGCGGTCGCTCGAGCGCAAGATCAAGGAAGCCATTCTCGCCATCAGGATCGAGCGAGCCTATTCGAAGGACAAGATCCTCGAGCTCTACCTGAACGAGATCTTCCTAGGTCTGAACTCCTACGGTGTCGCCGCAGCGTCACTCAATTACTTCAGCAAGGAATTGAAGGATCTCGAACCGCACGAGGCGGCCTACCTGGCGGCCTTGCCGAAGGCGCCCAACAACTACCATCCCTACAAGTCGGACACGACCAAGCGCCGCGCCAAGGAGCGCCGCAACTGGATTCTGGACGAGATGGTTCAGAATGGTCACTTGAACCGTGCGCAGGCAGACGAGGGCAAGAAAAGAGATCTGAGCGTCAATCCGCGTCAGTTCGGAACCCACATTTCCACGGCCGAGTTCTTCGCGGAGGAGGTCCGCCGCACGCTGTTTGCACAGTATGGCGAAGAAAAGCTTTACGCTGGCGGCCTTTCGGTTCGAACGACGCTCGATCCGAAGCTGCAGCAGTACGCGCGGCGCGCGCTGATCGATGGGCTCGTCGCATTCGACCGGCAGCAAGGTTGGCGCGGCCCGATCTCGAAAATCGACATCTCAGGCGACTGGGGTTTGGCGCTTGGTGCGATCGACAGCCCCTCCGACATTCAGCCGTGGCGGCTCGGCGTCGTGCTCGATGCGCAGAAAGCCAAGGCCATCGTGGGGTTGAAGCCTCAGAAGCAGCCCGACGGCACCTTGGTCGCCCAGCGTGAGGCTGTCGAAGTCGGCTTCGAAGAAATCAAGTGGGCCAAAACGCTCGTCAAGAAGGCCGATCCAAAAGCGGTCAGCGACGTGCTGACTGCTGGCGACGTGATCTACGTTTCGCCGAAGGATCCGGCCAATCTGAACGGCACCTGGTCGTTGATGCAGATCCCGGAGGTCGGCGGCGGACTGATCGCCATGGATCCGCATACCGGCCGCGTGCACGCGGTTGCTGGCGGGTTCTCGTTCGCCATGAGCCAGTTCGACCGCGCCATGCAGGCCAAGCGTCAACCGGGCTCATCATTCAAACCGTTTGTATACGCGGCCGCCATCGATAATGGCTACAAGCCGACCTCGATCGTGCTTGATGCGCCGATCGAGATTGAAAGCCGGCCGGGCGAAATCTGGAAGCCGGAGAACTACAATAAAGAGAAGTCCTACGGGCCGACGACGCTCAGGATCGGCATCGAGAAGTCGCGTAACCAGATGACGGTGCGGCTCGCCCAGGACATGGGAATGCCGATCATCACGGAATACGCTCGTCGTTTCGGCATCTATGAAGACCTGCTTCCGGTGCTGTCGATGTCGCTCGGCGCCGGAGAAACCACGCTGCTGCGCATGACCACGGCGTATGCGATGCTGGCCAACGGCGGCAAGCAGGTCCGCCCCACCCTCGTCGACCGCATCCAGGACCGTTGGGGCAAGACCGTCTGGCGTCACGATGGGCGCAGCTGCGATGGCTGCAAGGTCGACAAGTGGGCCGGGCAGCCCGAGCCCGACGTACCCGACGACCGGAAGCAGATCGTCGACCCGCACACCGCCTACCAGATGACGACGGTCATGGAAGGCGTGGTCCAGCGCGGAACCGCAACGGTCTTGAAGCCGCTCGGCCGGCCGATTGCGGGCAAGACCGGCACCACAAATGAAGAAAAGGACGCTTGGTTCGTCGGCTACACGCCGGACATGGTCGTGGGCGTTTTCGTCGGCTATGATACGCCGAAGCCGATGGGCAAGGGCCAGACCGGCGGCCAGATCGCAGCACCCATTTTCGGAAATTTCATGAAGCTCGCACTGGCCGAAAAGCCGGCCGTGCCGTTCCGCATTCCACCGGGAATCAAGCTCGTTCGCGTCAACCTCAAGACCGGGTTGCGAGCGGCCGGGGTCGAAGGCGAACAATCCATCATGGAAGCCTTCAAGCCGTCCGAGGAGCCGGACGACGCATTCTCCGTGATCGGGTTCTCCGATCCTTTGGCTTCGGGGCCGGCGGGGGCAGCTCAGCAGCCGGCGAACGCCTACGATAGCGCGCCCTCGACCTGGAACAACGGTAGCGGCCGCATCGGCCGGCCCGGCGGTCAGTGGTAGTGATCGAAGCCTTGGCACAGGCAATCGCGGTTGAACCATGGATTGCGGGGGCCTGACACTCGGCTTATATCGATTGTCGTCCGTCGCGTCGCTGGTACGGGCACTCCTACATCCACCCAACTTCCGGAGGCTTCGCCATGCGCGCTGAAGCAGTAAAATCCATCGAATCGATCAAGGAGGCCATGACCCTCCTGAGGAGGTCTCTTTGACTGGGACACCGCTGAATTTCGGCTCGCCGAGCTGAACAAGAAGTCGGAAGATCCCACCCTCTGGAACGATCCGGCGCAGGCGCAGAAAGTCATGCGACAGCGCCAGACCCTGGAAGCGGCGGTGACGGGCTTCAAGCGCATGGAGCGGGACCTCGACGACAGCGTGACGCTGATCGAGCTGGGCGAGGCCGAAGGCGATGATGCGACGGTGGCCGAGGGCGAGGCGCAGCTTGCCCGCCTCGTCGAACAGTCCGAACGCAAGAGCGTCGAAGCGCTGCTGTCGGGTGAGGCCGATGCCAACAACACGTATCTCGAAGTGCATGCGGGCGCCGGCGGTACCGAAAGCCAGGATTGGGCGTCGATGCTGCTGCGCATGTACATGCGCTGGGGTGAGCGTCGCGGCTACAAGGTCAAGCTGATCGACGAGAGCGCGGGTGAAGAGGCTGGCATAAAGTCGGCGACGCTCGAGATCATCGGCGAGAACGCCTACGGCTGGTTGAAGACCGAGGCCGGCGTACATCGTCTGGTGCGCATCTCACCTTACGATTCCAACGCCCGCCGCCACACGTCCTTTGCGTCCGTGACCGTTTATCCGGTGATCGACGACACCATCGACATCGAGATCAACCCAGCCGACATCGAGATCAGCTTCGCACGCTCGTCGGGCGCCGGCGGGCAGTCTGTCAATAAGACCGAGTCGGCCGTGCGCCTGCTGCATAAGCCCAGCAACATCATGATTTTCGCCCAGGAGCAGCGTTCGCAGCACCAAAACCGCGAGCTTGCCATGAACCGCCTGAAGTCGAAGCTCTACGAGCTCGAGCTGAAGCGCCGCGAGGAAAAGGCACTCGCTGACCAGGCCGCCAAGTCGGACATCGGATGGGGCCACCAGATCCGGTCGTACGTCTTGCAGCCCTATCAGATGATCAAGGACCTGCGCACCGGCGTGCAGACGTCCGACACGTCTGGCGTGCTCGACGGTGACATCGACCGGTTTATCGAGGCCACGCTCGCCCATCGCATCAAGGGTGGTGGCGGGGCTGTCGCCGACATCGAGTAGTGACTGCGGCCGATCCCCCCGATCCATGACTTCGTCAGAGTGGACACGCGCGGATTTCAAGACACTGCCGCGTACGCGCGCGAGATCTTATGCGCCTGAGTGGCAAGAAAGACACGCGTTGCTCTTTGCCGTTGCGGGATGACTGCTTTAACAACTCGAGGGGACGGCACCACACGATTTTTTGAAGTATGAATGCGGCCGGAACCGGCCTAGCCGGAGAGGAAACCTCGGCGAGCAGCCGGCAGGTTTCGTGGCGTCAATACATGCGAGGACACGAGTCATATGGCTATGAGTACACTCAATCTTTTGTCGGGCCTCATGACGCCCGACTTCCTGAGGACCGCGGCCCTGGCCACCGGCGAAAGTGAAAGCGGTGTCGCCAAGGCGCTTGGGGGGGCGTTTCCCGCCGTACTCGGCCAGCTCGCCCAAGGTGCTGGAAATTCGACGCTGATGGGAAAAGTGGCCGAGATGGCCCGCAATCCCGCCATCGAAGCGTTGATGGGCCCCGGCGGGGGCATATTGGCCAGCGTCGGATCAATGCTGTCGCCAGGCTCAGCAAGCAGCCCCATCGGTGCGATCGGATCGTCGATGCTGGCTGGTCTGTTCGGCAGCAACATCGGCGGACTTGCTGGTGCGCTGGGCTCTCTCGCGGGCCTTAAGAATGCTGGTTCGGCGTCCTCGCTGCTCGGATTGGCCGCGCCGATGGTGCTGGCTGCAATCGGCAACAAGCTCGGCGGCTCGCTGACGGGCACAGCACTCTCGGTGCTGCTTGGTCAGGAAAAGAACGGCATCATGAGCGCGCTGCCGAGTGCACTTTCGGGAGCAATGGGACTGCTGGGAGGCGCAGCCTCCACGATGGGAACCCCGAGCATGGCGCCGGCAGCAGCCACGGTCGCGGCCGCAGCGGGTACCATGGCCAGTCAAGCAACGAGCCAAGTGACGGCGGCTGCTTCGGCCGCAGCCGGCGCGGTAAAGTCGGTGGCCGCCGCAACTCAGGCGCCGATCGCCGCCGCACCGCAGGTAAAGCCCGCAGCCGTCGCGCCTGCCCCCGCGGCGGTTGTGCACTCGGACGAACCTTCTGGCGGCTCGGCCATCGGTGGCAGCGTGCTCGGCGTGCTTCTGACCTGCGCCATTCTGGCTGGCGTCGTGTTCGGCGTGAACCAGTGCGCCAAGGCCACCGCACCGGTCGCGCCGCCGGCCGTCAAGAAAGCGGAAGCGCCTCCGCCTGTCCCGGTTGCCAAGGCACCCGAGGCTCCGAAGCCTGTCGATAAGCCCAAGGTGGTCGCAGCTCCAGCGCCCGCACCGGCACCGGCTCCAGCTCCGGCGCCCGCAGCCGCACCGGCACCGGTCGCCAAGTCGGCTCAGCTGCTCGCATCCTTGAAACCAGGGGACGGCGGCCTCTTCAATTTGGCGCTGCCAACGGGCAAGACCGTCGCGATCGCCGAAAAGGGAGTTGAGACCGAGCTGATAGGTTTCCTCGAGGACCAGTCGCAGCCGATCGACAAGGGAACGTGGTTCAACTTCGACCGTTTGACCTTCAAGACCGCCTCGACGGATCTGACCCCGGAGTCGAAGGCGCAAATCGATGCTATTGCCGAGATCCTGAAAGCGTTCTCGACCGCGCACATCAAGATCGGCGGCTATACCGACAACCAGGGCGATCCGGCGATGAACCTGAAGCTGTCGGACGATCGGGCCAAGCGCGTGATGTCCGAGATTGTCGGACTCGGCATCGCGCCGGATCGGCTGTCGGCAGAGGGCTACGGCGATCAGCATGCCATCGGCGACAACGGGACGCCGGAAGGCCGCGCCAAAAACCGCCGCACGGCACTCAGCGTTCGTCAGCGTTGAGCTTCAGGTCGCAGGCCCGGTTACAGGTAAGTTTGCAGTCACATGGCCGAACCGCGTGTTCGGCGAACGAACGGGTGGCCCGCAATGGCCGCCCGTTTTGCGTTGCGGACGGTCAGGTCGGGTACTTGCTCGAGCGAAAACCGTTCAACAGGCGCTCCCTGCCGTGCTAGATCCGCCGGCTCTACTCTTGTTCATTCGCAATCGGCGCCGATGTCACAAGCTTCGCGACAGCTCACGTTGATCACCTCCTCCGGCTTCGGGAGCTACGCGCTTCTCGACTCGGGCGGCGGGCGCAAACTCGAGCGGTTCGGGTCGATCGTCGTCGACCGGCCGGAGGCACAGGCCATCTGGCGCCGGCAGCAGCCGGATGTCGAATGGGCGAAGGCGCACGCGGTATTCTCGGCCTCGGTCGAGGACGATGAAAAGGGTAGGTGGCGCGTTGACAAGCCGGTACCTGACAGCTGGCCGGTGGTGATCGGGACGAGGAGTGGCGGAACGATTGCAGGTGCAAGTGCGCCGGACGTGACCATGTTGTGCAGATTGCAGGGGCTTTGGCACCTCGGGCTTTTCCCGGAACAGATGCCGCACTGGCGGTGGATGCTCGAGCGCTTGGCTGAAGTCAAGGGCGAACGCCCGCGCGTGTTGAACCTGTTCGCCTACACCGGCGCGGCCACGCTGATCGCGGCGGCTGCCGGTGCCGAGGTGACACACGTCGACGCCTCCAAGAAGGCGATTGCCTGGGCTAAGGAGAACCAGGCGGCCTCCAAGCTGGCAGACAAGCCGGTGCGCTGGATACTGGATGACGCGACAAAGTTCGTGGCCCGCGAGGCACGCCGGGGCAAGACTTATCATGTGATCCTCGTCGATCCCCCGAAGTTCGGGCGTGGACCCGAGGGCGAAGTCTGGGATCTGTTCACGGGATTGCCGCAGTTGCTGCGTGACTGCACCGCACTGCTCGCGCCGGATCGCGCGGCGATGATCTTGACTGTTTATGCCATCCGCGCGTCGGCGCTCGCATTCGATCAAGTGATGCGGGAGCACCTTGTGAACCGCGGCGGGCAATTCGATACCGGAGAACTCGCGATTGAGCCGGTTGGCGGCAGGTTTGCGGTTCCAACGTCGTTGTTCACGCGCTGGGTGTCGGCATGAACGGGCGCCGGCCGGGCAAAGGACCAGGGCGAGACGAGAGTGCCGGCGCGGCCCCCCGCCTCATCACGAGCCTCACCAACGAGCAGATCAAGTCGATCCGCGCCCTCGAGATGCGCAAGGAGCGCAAGGAGACCGGATTGTTCGTGGCCGAGGGTGCATCGATTCTGGTGACCGCCCGGGACGCCGGTTTTGTGCCCGAAAAACTCGTTCTTCTCGCGGGGTCGGCCGACAGCGGAATTCCGCGAGGGCTCGTCGCCTGGGCGCTCAAAGCGGGTTCTGACGTGCTCGAAGTCTCCGACGCGGTCCTTGCCAAGCTGTCGGCCAAGGACAACCCGCAGACATTGCTGGGCGTCTTCCAGCAGCGCTGGGTGTCGTTGCCTGATCTGGGGTCGCTCGCGGCGTCGTCGTGCTGGGTGGTCCTGGAAGAGGTGCGCGACCCAGGCAATCTCGGCACCATCGCGCGAACCGCCGACGCGGTCGGGGCCGATGGCATCATCCTGGTCGGCAACTGCTGCGATCCCTATTCGCGGGAGTGCGTGCGCGCCACTATGGGATCGATTTTCACCGTTCCTATAACGCGAGCAGCGAGACCTGAGTTTCTCGCGTGGCGCGCCGGTTGGCCGGGTACAGTGATCGGCACCCATTTGACAGCGACCGCGGACTTTCGAACCGTGACGCCTGATGAGCCTATTCTGCTGATCATGGGCAGCGAAGGGCCGGGCCTCTCGGACGAAATGGCCGAGGCATGCTCCTTGCTCGTCAAGATCCCGATGGCCGGTTCGCTCGACAGCCTCAATCTCGCCATTGCGACTGCGCTGACACTTTACCAGCTCCGAAGCCCGCACCTGAGGCTTTGACCGATGCGCATCGAGTATCATCGCACGCTGATCGCCGATCTGGTCCGCAATGCCGCCTTTCACGCGGCCTTGAAGGCGGCGATTGTTCCAGGGGTCACGACGGTGGCCGATATCGGCGCAGGCACCGGGCTGCTCGGATTGATGGCGGCACAACTCGGCGCGAAAGACGTCTTCCTCTACGAAACGGCGGAGGTCGCAGGCGTTGCGGCCCAGATCCTCCACCGTAACCGCGCCAGGAACTGCCACATCTTCCCGTGCCACTCGACCGAGATGGACGACCCGCCACGGGTCGACGTCGTGGTATCGGAAACGCTTGGCAACTACGCGCTCGAGGAAAACATTCTCGAGACGGCGAAGGATGCGGTCGCCCGTCATCTCAAACCAGGCGGTACCCTGATCCCACGGCAGGTCATCCAGCGGGTGTGCCCGGTGATCACCTCGCGAATCCAGGAAGAGTTCTGCGCGTGGGACCGGGTGGGGCTCGATCTGGGACTCGACATGGATCTGTCCCCCGCGAAGACCATGAGCATGAACAACATCTACGTGCGCACATTCCAACCCGCCGATTTCCTCTATCAGATGATGGCAGCCAAGGCCTGGGACACCATTGATCTGTTGCGCGACCACCGCGCAACCCGCAAAGCCGAACTCAAGTGGGCTATCGACGACCACCAGACGATCCACGGTTTCGCGATCTGGTGGGACATCGAACTTGCCGCCGGCATCACGCTTTCGACGGCGCCTGATGCGCCGCGCACGCACTGGGAGCAACTCTACCTGCCGCTGCTCCACCCCTTCACGTGCCATGCAACGGAAACCCTCGCGCTCTCCATCAGGTCGAAATCATCGAGCGACGCTGGCACGCACCTCGCGTGGACCGCCAGCAGGATGGATGCGCGCGGCAAGAGCCTGGAACGACAATCGCTGGACTTGGACAAGGGTTTTTTGCCGTAAGCCCCACCGCCCGTTCGCGCGATAGGTTCAGAAGTCACGGCGCCGGCCAACGTTGTAGGGATAGCGATCCCAGTTGCCGTCATCGGCTTCGCCGCCGCTCGCACGCCGATCGTAAGGCGGCGCGTTGTGGTGCTGATAACTCCGCTGAGCACGGGGGCTGTAACTGCGATCGTATCGTTCATCGTCGCGATACCGAGCGCCATGCGACCCTCGCGGCTCTGCGCGAAAAGCGTGGCGATACCGGTTGTTGTCGAAACGACCACGGCCAGCGTAGCCGGACCGTGAAGCAGGTCTCACGTAGATCCATCGACCGCCGAAGGCATCACGAGGCGCTCGGTATGTCCTTACCGCGCTGAGCGGCCAATCCCTGCTCTCGGCCCCGCCACGGCGAAAATCTGGGCCCACTTCGGCGGCATAGCGACCTTGGCGATCAAGGTCCCGGATCTGCGGTGTGGGAGCTATGGCAGGCGGGCGCGCACTTTCAGCTTGGTCATCCCCGTGGTTGCGGGCAACCGGCAGCCTTGGATCCCGTGGCATGGCCTGGACCGGAAGGACTGCCGCCAGCGGCCTGTTCTGGGCCGCAAGCGCTTGTGCTTCGGCGCTGGGCATCGCCGCAGGCACCGATTTTACCAGCGCCGGCGCGGCGTTGTCCGCCATCGTCGGGAGTATCGCGGCTGCCCACGCCATCACGCCTAGCGACACACATTGCAAACGCCACATCGCAACCTCCACTATCGAACTGCATCAGCATCTTGACTATATATTCACTTTTTGTTCCTGTCATGTTCTATTTTGCGCGAGATTGATTTTCCGGCATCAATCATGATTTTGATCACCCCCTGAGGAGCAGCCAGGCCGATACCCACAGCGACAGATATGCGGTGGTCACCAGCGCGTAGGGGCCGTAGATATCGATCCGCATGTTCCACATGCCCCGGCGCACGGCCGCGATGTCGCCGCTCTTGGCTAGTGCGCGTTCGAGATCGACGGGATCGTGGTTGGTCGGGCAACGCCCCTCGATCTCGTGATAGCGGCGGCGGTACTCCTGCAATTCGGGCACCGTTACCGGACGTGCGATCTCCAACTCGCGTGCGAGGTTGCCGAGATCCATGGCGCAGCGCTGCAGATAAAGTGCCCGGGTCTGGTAGTTGGCGAGGCCGACAACGAGGCCGAAGCCGAACAAAAACACGCCTGTGACAATCGAAGCGAAATCGAGAAATGACCGGATGTCGGCTGGAAGCTTGTTTTCGTAGATGATCGTGAACAACGAGATCGCGATCTCGGCGACGGTCGCCAGCGTGAAGGCGGCAACACTCGCGTTGTGCTTGGCTTCGAGGCGCTCGTGAGCGTTAAATCGGGCGCGCTTCACAAGTTGCATTGTCTTGAGGAACTTCGCTGCAATCTCGGGCTTGCCTTCGGTATCGGACACATGGCGTTGTCCGGCTATCGTCGCCTCCAGCGAGGTGACGAGCCGCGGC
>PEQZ01000048.1 GCA_002928395.1 Hyphomicrobium sp. | reverse complement strand
ATTGGCCGAGCTGAAAGTGAAAGAAAGCGACCGGCTGGCGGCGACGGCGGCTGGGCTTCACGCCAACGGCGTCAAGGCGACGGTCGAGGGCGACACGCTGATCGTACACGGCACCGGCAAGGTGGCCGGCGGCGGCACGGTGGCGACCCACCTCGACCACCGCATCGCCATGGCGTTCTTGACCATGGGGCTTGCGTCCGAAAAGCCGGTCACCGTCGACGACACCGCAATGATCGCGACCAGCTTCCCCGAGTTCCGCGGGCTGATGGAGCGGCTGGGGGCGGGGTATCGGTGATGTCAGGTGGAGGGGCAGGGAGCGACCGATGATCATCGCCATCGATGGGCCGGCGGCATCGGGCAAGGGCACGCTGGCCAAGCGGATCGCCGACCACTTCGGGCTGCATTGCCTCGATACGGGTCTGCTTTACCGGGCGGTCGCGCGCGACGTGGTGCGGGCCGGGTTCCGGTTCGACGATACCTGGGCGGCGGTCGCGTACGCGCGCGGGCTCGATCCGGCGACACTCGACGATCCGGCCCTGCGAGGTGCTGCCGCTGGCGATGCGGCCTCTGTTGTGGCCAAAATCCCGGAGGTGCGGCGGGCACTGCTCGCGTACCAGCGCGCGTTTTCCCGGCATCCCCCAGGCGCCGTGCTGGACGGGCGGGACATCGGAACCGTCGTCTGCCCCGATGCGGACGCCAAGATTTTCGTGACGGCGACCCCGGAAATCCGGGCGGAACGGCGATACCTGGAGTTGAAATCCCGGGGTGACGGCACAACCTTCGACCGGGTGCTGGCCATGATCCGCGAGCGCGACGCCCGCGACTCGGGCCGCGCCGACGCCCCCATGAAGCGCGCCGACGATGCCATCTTGCTCGATACCACCGATTTGGATATAGAAACGTCATTCGACGCCGCTGTCGGATTGATCTTGAGGAAGATCGGCCAACGGAGTGCACCCTGGACCGGAACCACCGGCTAGGTACGCGCTCCAAATCGCGTTGGCAGGGCTGAGGCCCATCACAGCGGACGAGATCCAAATTGATTTCCGAACGCGGCTGGTCCGGTCCCGACGCTGTGGCGCGAGGGGCCTCCGTCCGTTGAAATCCACTGCGCTGCACGTCCTAGACTAAGCCATCATGACCAAGACCAGACTGAACGCCTCGCCCGCGCGTGTCGCAGGGCGCCGAACCCATCGCTTAAAAGGAGCTTGAATGACTGCTCAAACCGGCCACGAGATGAACCCCACCCGCGACGATTTTGCCGCCATGCTCGCGGAGAGCCTCGCCAAAGACGACTTGTTCGAAGGCCAGGTCATCAAGGGCAAGGTCGTCGGTATCGAGAAAGACCTCGCCGTCATCGACGTCGGTCTCAAAATGGAAGGCCGCGTGGCGCTGAAGGAGTTCGGCATCGGTGGCAAGCCGGGCGAACTCAAGGTCGGCGACATGGTCGAAGTCTATCTCGAGCGCGTCGAGAACGCGCTGGGCGAGGCCGTGCTGAGCCGCGAAAAGGCCAAGCGTGAAGAAAGCTGGACCCGCCTCGAGAAACAGTTCGAAAAGACCGAAAAGGTCACGGGCGTCATTTTCAACAAGGTCAAGGGCGGCTTCACTGTCGATCTCGATGGCGCCGTGGCATTCTTGCCTGGCTCGCAGGTGGACATCCGGCCTGTGCGCGATATCGGCCCCCTGATGCACCAGTCGATGGCCTTCCAGATCCTCAAGATGGATCGCCGTCGCGGCAATATCGTCGTCTCACGGCGGTCGGTACTTGAGGAGAGCCGCGCCGAACAGCGCACCGAGATCGTCGCCAAGCTTGGTGAGGGTCAGGTCATCGACGGTCTCGTCAAGAACATCACCGATTACGGTGCGTTCATCGATCTGGGCGGGATCGACGGTCTGCTGCACGTCACCGACATGGCCTGGCGCCGCGTCAATCATCCGTCCGAGATTCTCAATGTCGGCGATACGGTGAAGGTGCAGATCATCCGGATCAACCCTGATACACAACGCATTTCGCTCGGCATGAAGCAGCTTTTGTCCGACCCGTGGCAGGCGATCGAGGCCAAGTATCCTGTCGGCTCGCGGTTCAAGGGCAACGTCACGAACATTGCCGACTACGGTGCGTTCGTGGAACTCGAGCCAGGTGTCGAAGGTCTCATCCACGTTTCCGAAATGAGCTGGACAAAGAAGAACATCCACCCCGGCAAGATCGTTTCGACGAGCCAGCACGTGGAAATCCAGATCCTCGAGGTCGATCCGAACAAGCGCCGCATCTCGCTCGGGCTGAAGCAGACCCAGGATAATCCCTGGGACGGCTTCCTGAGCGCCCACCCCAAGGGCACCGTGGTCGAGGGCCCGATCCGCAACATCACCGAGTTCGGCCTGTTCATCGGCCTCGACGGTGGGGTCGACGGAATGGTGCATCTCTCTGATCTCGATTGGAACAAAGCCGGCGACGAAGCCATCAAAGACTACAAGAAGGGTGACACGGTCAAAGCCGTGGTACTCGACGTCGACAGCAGCAAGGAGCGCATCTCGCTCGGCATCAAGCAAGCCGGAGGCGATCCCGCCGACACGCTCGGACGCTTCAAGAAGGGTGATCAGGTCACCTGCCAGGTGATCGTGGTTCAGGACGGCGGCATCGAAGTGAAGCTTGCCGACACCGACCTCACGAGCTTTATCAAGCGCGCAGACCTGTCGCGCGACCGTTCCGAGCAGCGGCCCGAGCGCTTCAATGTCGGCGACAAGGTCGACGCCGCCGTGCTCAGCGTCGACAAGGCAGCCCGTCGTATCGCGCTCTCGATCAAGTCGCTCGAACTTGCCGAAGAGAAGGAGGCCGTGGCCCAGTTCGGCTCGTCGGCGTCCGGTGCTTCGCTGGGCGATATCTTCAAGGCTGCGGCCATGAAGAAAAAGAGCGACGACAAGGAGTAAGCGCACGCCACTTATCGGCATGCGAAGTCGACGGCAGAAGCGTGCGGGTCGGGCCCCGCGCGCTTTTACTTTTTGGCGCCCCGAGGCCTGGCGGATTGCTGCCGAGAGCCTTTAACCAAGCTCGGGCGAACGTCGCGCCACCTTTGAATGCGGCCCGATCCTTGCCTAGTTTTACATATGAGTAAGTAATCGTTAACCCTGAGCCCTAGCCGCGATGGCACTATGGGGCTCGATGGGCAGCTATCGATCAGCCTCTGTGCCGAACTCAGCCAGCGAGAGTGCAAAGATGACACTTGAGACCGAAACCGTACTCGATCGCCGCCGGTTGCGACGGAGCCTCGGATACTGGCGCGGACTGGCCATCGCCGGACTGGCGCTCGCGATAGGCGCCTATGCCTTCAGCAAGGACAAGCTGGCGGAACTCAGCGGTCGCCACCAGATTGCGCGCGTGGCGTTCGAAGGCACCATTTTCGAGAATCGTGAGCAGCTGAAACTCCTGAAGAAGCTCGCTGAAGCCAAGCATGTCGAAGGGGTGGTGCTCTACATCAACAGTCCGGGCGGCACCACCGCCGGTGGCGAAGCGCTCTATGTCGCCCTCCGCGAACTGGCCAAGACCAAGCCTGTTGTCGCGCAATTCGGCACGGTTGCAGCGTCCGCGGGCTACATTCTCGGCCTTGGCGGCGACTACATCGTCGCTCGCGGCAACACGATCACGGGCTCTATCGGCGTCTTGATGCAGTGGCCGGAGTTCGCCGATCTTCTCGGCCGGATCGGCATCAAGGTGAACGAGGTGAAAAGCGGCCCGTTGAAGGCCAGCCCGTCGCCGTTCCAGCCCATTGACGAGCCAAGCCGCAAGGTGACCGAAGACATGATCCAGGACGGGTTCAAGTGGTTCTTGTCATTGGTCGAGACGCGACGCGGCATCAATCCCCGCGATGTACCTGGTCTGGTCGAAGGCCGAGTGTTCTCGGGGCGGCAAGCAGTCGCGAACAAGCTCGTCGACGAGATTGGCGGAGAGGAAGAAGCCGTCCGGTGGCTGGAGGATAAGCGGAACGTCACCAAGAACTTAAAGGTCGTCGACTGGAAGCCGCAGGCCGACGTGGGCGGCTGGACCGGGTTTGGTTTCTCCAGCTTGGCCGAGCGTTTAGGCGCTGGCGCCGTGTCCGAACTGTTCGGCCGGGACCGGTCGATGACCGGGCTTGGGCTTGACGGCCTCGTCTCCGTTTGGCACCCTCAGAAAACACAGTAATAACAAGAAGTTTAGTACGGGTAGGAGGGGCCATGATTAAATCCGAGTTGATCCAGAAAATCTCGACCACCAATCCGCATCTCTATCATCGGGATGTGGAGCGCATCGTGAACGTGATTTTCGAGGAAATCGTCGAGGCGCTGGCACGCGGTGACCGTGTCGAACTGCGCGGTTTCGGGGCCTTCACGGTCAAGCATCGCGCCGCCCGACAGGGCCGCAACCCTCGCACTGGCACGTCCGTGTCGGTCGCCGAGAAGTTCGTGCCGTTCTTCAAGACAGGCAAGGAGCTTCGCGATAAGCTCAACGAGGGCGCCGTGATAATGGAAAATGCAGTAAAGTCGGCCAAGGAATTGAAGGCGTCCAAGGCGTCCAAGATTTCAAAGCCTAGTGCGAGGGCCTGACTTCAAGCATTTGCGCAGCCGGTCCGAAACAATGAGACGCAACTGCCTGGCGGTTTCACGTGAGTGGGCGCTGAGCCAAGAATTGACGATCCTTGTAACGCACTGAAAGGGGTTCACCGTGCTGCGACGCATCGTCCTGCTCCTCGTCACCTTTCCCGCAGCTGCGCTGCTGATAACGCTTGCGATTGCCAACCGCCATGCGGTGCGGCTGGTGCTCGATCCGTTCCGGCCCGAAGCACCTGCCATCTCCCTGGTGCTGCCGTTCTACGCCTACATCTTCGGTACGTTGTTGATCGGTGTGTTGCTCGGCGGAACCGCCGTATGGCTCGGTCAGGGGCGCTGGCGGCGCACCGCTCGCAATCGATCGCAGGAGGCGATGCGTTGGCAGGCCGAGGCGGATCGTTTGGCGCGCGAGCGCGATGCAACTGTGGTCAGCCAGCAGCGCGATCATACGGTTCGCGGAAAGCAGCTTGCCGTCGCAGGCCGTTGAGGCGCGATCTCCTTCCGAGCCGTTGAACCCTGAGCGCCGTCGCGGCGCTGACCGTCGGGCGAGGTGCACGTGTGCTGCCAAACGACCTGTTCGCATCCCTCGTGGTGGTACTCGAGTGGTTTTCGGTGGCCGTATTCGCGATCACCGGCGCACTGGTCGCCTCGCGCAAACAAATGGACATCTTTGGCTTCGTGCTGCTCGGAACGGTCACCGGCATCGGCGGCGGTACCGTCCGCGACGTGATGCTCGGGGACCTGCCGGTGTTCTGGGTCAAGGATCAGTCCTATCTGATTGTCTGCAGCGTCGTGGCCACTTTCATTTACTTCACGGCGCACATCCCCCAGTCGCGCTATCGCTTGCTGCTGTGGCTCGATGCCGTCGGGCTCGCCCTCGTCGCAGTGATCGGAGCCGAGCGCGGGCTGGCGGCCAATGCCGGGCCGGTCGTGGCGATCACGATGGGTGTCATCACCGCGGCTTTTGGCGGCATAATCCGTGACGTTCTTGGTGGCGAGAGTCCGCTCATCCTGCGGCGCGAGATCTATGTCACGGCCGCGATGGCCGGGGCGGCGTTGTTCGTGGCCCTGATGGAGACGGGGGCTCCGCGGGCGGGGGCCATGGCGGCGGCGTTCTCGGTTGCGTTTGTCATCCGCGGACTTGCGATCCGCTACGAGTGGTCACTGCCGCCCTACAAGCCACGGGCTGGGCGAACGCCCGAGGATATTGCGCGGTTAGGCCGCGATGAAAAGCCGTGACGTGAGAGCCAAGCCCCTTCGGGCTGTCGTATAACGGAAAGCGGCCGGACGGTCGCGAACAAGCGTGAGGACGACGGAGAGAATTCGGCGATGAGCGTCAGGGTGAAGATCTGCGGGATCAAGGACGAGGCGGCGCTGTTTGCCGCCGTGGAGGCGCGCGCCGACCTCCTCGGCTTCGTGTTTTACCCAAAGAGTCCGCGTTTCCTCACTCCAGAGGCCGCGGCCCCGCTTGCCACCTATATCCGCGGCGTTGCAGCCAGCGTCGCACTCGTCGTCGACGCGGACGATGCGACCCTCGATGAGATCGTTGCAACCATGAACCCCGACATGCTCCAACTTCATGGACACGAGTCACCGTCTCGCGTGCGCGAGGTTCGCGCCCGTCACGGCAAACCTGTGATGAAAGCGATCGCGGTAGCGTCTGCGGCCGATGTCGAGCGGGCCGCCGAGTATCTCGACGGCGCCGATCTCATTCTTTTCGACGCGAGGCCGATCGAAGGCGCGATCTTGCCGGGCGGCAATGGCTTGCCGTTCGATTGGCGGTTGCTGGCGGGCGTCACGGGCAAGATACCGTTCATGCTGGCGGGCGGACTTACAGCGGGCAACGTCGCGGAGGCCGTGCGCTTGACCGGTGCGCGGGCGGTCGATGTGTCGTCAGGTGTTGAAGTTAGCCCTGGTGTCAAGGATCCGGAGTTGATCCACCGCTTCCTAAGTGCGGCGAAGGGTATTAAGCAGGCCGTCTAACTTCATGCAGGGCGCGCGACGCAATGGCCACCACCTCACAGAAAACCGCAGAGTCCAAGATCAACAGTTATCGCACGGGCCCCGACGAAAAGGGCTTTTTCGGCCTGTTTGGGGGCCGTTTCGTCGCCGAGACGCTGATGCCGCTGATCCTCGATCTCGAGCAGGCCTACCAGGACGCGAACGCCGACCCCGAATTCCACGCTGCCTTGAGCTACCTTCACACGCATTATTCCGGTCGGCCGAGCCCGCTCTATCTGGCCGAGCGGATGACCGAGGCCCTCGGCGGCGCCAAGATCTATTTCAAGCGCGACGAGCTCAATCACACGGGTTCGCACAAGATCAACAACTGCCTCGGACAGATCCTGCTTGCCCGGCGCATGGGAAAGACGCGGATCATCGCCGAAACCGGCGCCGGTCAGCACGGCGTTGCGGTGGCGACGGTATGCGCAAAATTCGACATGCCGTGTGAGATCTACATGGGTGCAACCGACATCGAGCGGCAGGCGCCGAACGTGGCGCGCATGAAGCTGCTGGGGGCTTCCCTCAATCCGGTCACATCCGGAGCGGGCACCCTGAAAGACGCCATGAACGAGGCGTTGCGCGATTGGGTAACCAACGTTCACGACACCTATTACATCATCGGCACGGCGGCGGGCCCGCATCCCTATCCCATGCTGGTGCGGGATTTCCAGTCGATCATTGGCCGCGAGGTGCGCGAGCAGATCATGGCGGCGGAGGGCCGTTTGCCGGACGCGCTCGTCGCCTGCATCGGCGGCGGCTCGAATGCCATCGGCCTGTTTCATCCCTTCCTCGACGACAAGGACGTGGCGATCTATGGCGTCGAGGCGGCCGGTCACGGGCTCGACGTCGAAAACGGGCACGCGGCCTCAATGAACGGCGGCACGCCTGGCGTGCTGCATGGCAACCGCACCTATCTCTTGCAGAACGGCGACGGCCAGATCCTCGAAGGCCATTCGATTTCCGCCGGTCTCGACTACCCAGGCGTCGGCCCCGAGCACTCTTGGCTGAAAGATATCGGGCGGGTGACCTATGTATCCGCCACCGACAAGGATGCGCTCGATGCGCTGCAGTTCTGCACGAAGATGGAGGGAATTATTCCTGCGCTGGAGCCGGCGCACGCACTGTCCTATGTGCGCAAGCTCGCGCCAAAGATGGCCAGGGACCAGATCATCGTGATGAACTTGTGCGGCCGTGGCGACAAGGACCTGTTCACTGTCGCCAAAGCGCTGGGTATGAAGATTTGAGTGGGATCGTCACCAACAGATGAAGCAAGAAACACGCATCGACCGGCGATTCAGGGCGCTGAAAGCTGAGGGCAGGGCGGCGCTGGTCACGTTCGTCACCGCCGGTGATCCGGATCTCGAGACCTCGCGCCAGATCCTGTTCGGCTTGCCGGGCGCTGGCGCCGACATTATCGAGCTCGGCATGCCGTTCTCCGATCCCATGGCCGACGGACCAGCTATCCAGGCGTCGAGCCTCAGGGCGCTGCAAGCGGGTCACGACATGCATAAAACGCTCGCGATGGTGGCGGAGTTCCGCCAGCGCGACACCGACACGCCGATCGTGCTCATGGGCTACTACAACCCGATCTACGTCTATCCCGGCAAAAAATTCCTCGACGACGCGGTGAAAGCCGGTGTCGACGGGCTGATCGTGGTCGACCTCCCGCCTGAGGCCGATGACGAACTGTGCCTTCCCGCCATGGAACGGGGGCTCAACTTCATCAGGCTGGCGACGCCGACCACCGATGCCAAGCGCTTGCCGGCGGTGCTTTCGAACACCTCGGGCTTCGTTTACTACGTCTCGATCACCGGCATAACGGGTTCTGCTGCGCCAGACGTGAATAGTGTTCAAAAGCAAGTTGCGCGTATCCGTCAATCGACAAAACTTCCCGTTGCCGTGGGTTTTGGCGTAAGAACAGCAACGCAGGCGCGCGAAATTGCTGCTGGTGCCGATGGAGTCGTCGTTGGCTCGGCACTGGTAACAGCGATCAAAGACAGCCTGGGTCCCAAGGGCGATGCCACTGGCAAGACGGTATCGGGCGTCCTAGATCTTGTGAAAAGCCTTGCGGTGGCCTTGCGCTCCTGAATGGTGCCGGGATGAATTCGAGTCGGAGGGCGAGAATCGGCCCTTGGATGCGTAGGAAGTACTTGCGGGGCCTGCGACTTTTGAGGTTCGCCACCGGTATATCTGTTGTGAAGCCCTTGCATTGTGGCTACCGCACAGGTGACCAGATGCGTCAACCGGGCTGTAAGGAGCCAGAATACTGTGAACTGGATCAACTCCGTCGTTCGTCCGAAAATCCGCAGCTTCCTGACCACGAAGCGCGATGTTCCGGAAAATCTCTGGGTCAAATGCCCCGATACAGGGCAGATGGTCTTCTACAAGGATCTCGAGGCCAATCAATTCGTTGTGCCGGGCTCGAACTTCCATATGCGCGTCGGCGCGCCGGCACGGATGAAGATGGTGTTCGACGACGGCGAGTACGCCAAGGTCGCCGTACAGCAAGTGGCGATCGATCCGCTCAAGTTTCGCGACGGGCGCCGTTATACGGACCGGTTGAAGGACGCCAAGTCCGAAACCGAACTCGATGACGCGATACTTGTCGGGGAAGGCAAGCTCCTGGGCACAGACGTGGTGATCGCGGCCCAGGATTTCCGCTTCATGGCCGGCTCACTTGGAATGGCTGCGGGTGAGGCCATCATCACCGGCATGCTGCGGGCCGTCGAGAAAAAAACCCCGTTCGTGCTGTTTGCAGCCTCCGGCGGCGCGCGTATGCAGGAAGGCATCATGTCGCTGATGCAAATGCCGCGAACCACCATCGCAGTGCAGAAGCTGAACGACGCCAAGCTGCCCTACATCGTAGTTTTGACCGACCCGACGACCGGCGGTGTCACCGCGTCCTACGCCATGCTCGGCGACATTCACATCGCCGAGCCGGGAGCGCTCATCTGTTTCGCCGGCCCCCGGGTCATCCAGCAAACGATCCGCGAGCAGCTGCCGGATGGTTTCCAGCGCTCCGAGTACCTGCTCGAACATGGCATGATCGACATGGTCGTCCATCGCCACAAAATGCGCGAGACACTTGGTCGCATCTGCCAGCTGCTCATGGTGAAAAAGGGGCTCGTCAAGAGTGCCGTGGACACCACAAAAAAGAACGGCAAGGCCTACGTCAACGGCGCTACGGTCGACACCCAGAAGATTGACGTCGCGGCCCAGACGCGGGCTGGTGGTGGCGTGGTCGACGCTGAACCTGTTCCGGCTTCCGACCGGTTCGAGGCGCGTGATGGTGCCCGACGCGACAGCGATGCGCGTACCGCCCGGTCTGACCCAAAGGATCAAAAACGGACTTGAGGGGGCAGACAATCGCGATTGTTGCAGAAGGCTTGCGGACCCGGGAGATGTGAACGCGGGCCGGACGTCCATACGATACCTGCCCATGACGTTCCGATCGTAGCTCGTTTGACGTTTGGTACCCGCTCGCCGTCGATCGCTGAAACAATCGTCAGATGCGGAGCACGAGTATGATACCCGGCGGGTGCCCTGGGCGGTCTCGACGGAAAGTACGGCCGCACGAGGGAGAATAGCGGGACATGCCTACCAGCGACCAGCTCCTGGCCGAGTTGAAGCTGTTGCATCCGAAGCTGATCGACCTCTCGCTCGGGCGCATCGAGCGGCTGCTCGGCAAGCTCGGTGATCCGCACAAGCGCTTGCCGCCGGTCATTCATATCGCCGGCACCAATGGCAAAGGTTCGGTGACGGCACTGCTGAAGGCGATGCTCGAAGCGGCGGGCAAGCGGGTCCACGTCTACACGTCTCCGCACCTCATCAGGTTCCACGAACGCATCCAACTTGCCGGCGATCATGGCAGATCGCGCGACATCGGCGAGTCCGATCTCGTAGACGTTCTCATGCGCACGCGCGCGGTCAATGACGGCGACGACATCACCCAGTTCGAGATCACGACGGCTGCGGCATTTCTCGCCTTCTCCGAGCATCCTGCCGACGTGCTTATCCTCGAGGTGGGGCTTGGCGGCCGACTGGATGCGACCAACGTGGTTCAGCAGCCGATCTTGACGGTGCTCACACCGATCTCGATGGACCACGCCGAGAAACTCGGAGCCACGCTGCCGCTCATCGCCGCCGAAAAGGCAGGCATCCTGAAACAAGGCGTGCCTGCCGTGGTGTCGGCGCAGGCGCCCGAGGCCATGGCGTGATCGAGGCCGTGGCGGCCCGCGTCAATGCGCGCCTCGTCTCATGGGGCCAGCATTTCGACGCTTTCGAGCAAGGCGGCCGGCTGGTCGTGCAGCGCGAGGACGAACTGCTCGATCTGCCGAAGCCCGCACTTGTTGGCCGCCACCAGATCGGCAATGCCGGTACAGCGGTCGCCGCGGCGCGTGAGCTGAGGGGGTTCGACCTCGGCCAGCGCGCGATCGAGTGCGGCTTGCTGGATGTCCGTTGGCCTGCCCGAATGCAGCGGCTCGACACCGGACCGCTTCCTTTGCTCCTGAAGCCCGACGCTGAGCTGTGGCTCGATGGCGGCCACAACCCGGCGGCCGGCCAAGTTCTCGCACAAACGCTCGCCGACATCGAAGAGAAGAGCTCAAAGCCGCTCTATCTGATTGTCGGCATGATGGGACTTAAAGACGCGGCGGGGTTCCTTGCACCATTTCGTGGCCTTGCGCGCCACGTCATCACCGTACCGATCCCCGGCGCACATGAGACGCCCTATCTTCCAGATCGGCTCGCAGCGGTCGCAGTCGGCGCAGGACTAGAGGCCGAGGAAGCGGCCGGCATCGAGGCGGCATTGAAGCGAGCGGATACGCTGGGCGCGGGGCCAAAACGCATCCTGATCTGCGGATCGCTTTACCTCGCAGGTCACGTCCTGTCGTTGCAGACAGGCGTTGTGCAGCAGAGCAATTGAAGCCCGTTCGACTAGTCGGAACAGCGGCAGTCCGGGCAGTTGCTGCCAGCAAGGGCCGCTTCGCGCGATCGCCCGTCGTCGAGTGAGACCTTTAGCGGTTGCCCGCAGCGCGCGCATCGTCCATGCCCGGCTTCGGCCAGGCCATGGCCCACGGCCACGCGCTCGTCGAACACGAAGCAGGTGCCGCGCCACAGACTTTGCGAAGGTGAGATCCGCTCGAGGTACTTCAGAATACCGCCGTCGAGGTGATACACTTCGGAGAAACCCTGCCCAAGCATGAAGGCCGATGCCTTCTCGCAGCGGATGCCCCCCGTGCAGAACATCGCGATCCGCTGGTGTTTGGCCGGATCGAGATTGCGGCGAACATAATCGGGAAAGTCGCTGAAAGTGCGGGTCCCGGGGTCCATGGCGCCGTCGAAGGTGCCGATGCGATACTCGTAGGCGTTGCGCGTGTCGATCACGACCACGCCCGGGTCCTGGATGAGCGCGTTCCAGTTTTCTGGAGCAACGTATGTGCCGACCGCCACACTGGGGTCTGCCTCCGGTACGCCGAAGGTGACGATTTCGGGCTTCAGTTTCACCTTGAGCCGCTTGAAAGGGTGGGCGGCGCTGACCGCCACCTTGCATTCGAGCTCGAGAAATCGCGGGTCCGATTTGAGCCACGTCAAGAAAGCGACCAGGTCGTCGCCGCCAGCTGAAATCGTGCCGTTGATGCCCTCGTGGGCCAGCAGGATCGTGCCGCGCACGCCCAAGTTCAGTGCCTCGGCCTCGATGCGTCCGCGCAGCGCCTCCCGGTCGTCGATGGTGACGAACTTGTAGAACGCGCCGACGTCAATGCTCATGGACTGATCAGTCGAATGGGATTTGCGAACTCCGGTTTGATACCCGAATGGTTCCGGAAAGCAATCGGGGCCCTGTGCCATGCCAGAGCCCCGAGCAGATGCGAGGGATCGGGTCCAATGGCCGAGCCGTGGCCGAGACCAAAGATCCAAGGCCGGGGGGTCATGCCGAAACGGTACCCTTGATCCAGTCCTCGAGCTTCTTCTTCTGAACCAGTGCGCCGACGTGCTGGGCGGCAACCTCGCCGTTTTTGAAAATCATGAGGGTTGGCATCGCCCGAATACCGTATTTGCTGGTGATGCCCGGGTTCTGGTCCACGTCGACCTTCACCACCTTCACCTTGCCCGCCATTTCAGTGGCGACCTGATCGAGCGCGGGGGCCATCGCCTTGCAGGGCCCGCACCATTCGGCGAAAAAATCGACGAGCACGGGCTCTGTTGATTTCAAAACTTCGGCCTCGAACGTCTTGTCCGACACGGCGGTGGTCATTTTTCGTCTCCTGCATGGGCCCAGTTCGGGCCATCCTTCGTTGTGGCTACGCGTACTAGTTGTGCCGTGGGCCGGTTTCAAGTCTCACGGATTTCTAGCCGGTCAGGGTCAAGCGTCCAGAGCCTGGCCGCGTAAGCGTCCAAGACCGAACATGGGATCTCCATCAGCTCTGGTCCATCCGTCCAAAGTAGGGCGGCGCGAACGGTTTTGCCTTCGAAGATTGCAGACAATGCCAAACGGTAGGCGGCCAGTTGATAAAGGTAGGCCTCGGCGACGCCGTCGAGATCGGGCGGCGGGGCCCGGTTGGTCTTATAGTCGATGATCAGAACCGAGCTGTCGAGCACCGCCAGCCGGTCGATTTGGCCGGTCAACCGCAGTGCCGGACCCCGTCCAGCAGGTCGGGGCAATTCGGCGACGATCGACACTTCAGGGCGGCTGTCGGGCCCGAAAATTGGGGCAAAGGCTGGATCAGACAAAATGGCCAGTGTTTCGCGGACGATGCTGTCACGCGACCGCTTAGGCAGGGCGGTGCCGCGGTTGTCGACGAAATTGCGGGCAGCTTTAGGCCAAGTTTCACGCGGAAACTGCGGCAGATGTTCGAGCAGCGCGTGGGTGAGCGTACCGCGGAGAAATCGGCTTTGGTCGGCGAGCGTGCGCGGAGATGGCGCTGCCGGCTCGTCACCGGCACAGTCGCGCGGGCTTGGCGAGGTTGGCTCTCCCTGGGCATCGCTGTCATATGGCGCGAGGCTCGAAGGGGCGAGCGGCACGGCGAGTTGCGGTTCCTTGGGCGCCGATGTGCGCGCCCACATCGGCAGGGGTTGCGGGACGAGGGCCGCCAGCATGTCGTGCTTCGGTGGTTCGACGGGGCCGGTCTGAGCCGACTCGAGCCGAAGCACGTCCCCGCCGGGCGTCTCGACTTTCACCAGCCGGCCCGCGAGACCTTCCGAAATCAGATTGTACCAGCAGCCCTCCGCGAGGCCGCGTTTGCTCTCAAAGCCCGCGACATACAACCGGTCGCGCGGCCGCGTCATGGCGACATACAGCAGACGGTGTCGCTCCTCCGTTTCACGCAATCGGAGCGTCTGGCGCGCGGCCTCTACGGCCGGGATCTGGCTCGCACCCTTGACACACCACAACCACGGATCGGGCGATCCGGGCGGCCTGTCGGCACCCTCCAGCGGTACGAGGCTCGCATCGCTACCGCCAGCCGATGCCGTTGTGCACGTGTCGGGCAGGAACACGATGCCAGCTTCCAGTCCCTTTGCGCCATGCACCGTCATGACGCGCACCTCGTTGCGGCCGTGCTCCATGTCGCGCTTGACCTCGCGGGCGCCCTCTCGGAGCCATGTCAGGAACCCCGACAGTGACGGCGGTGCTCGATCGTCGTAGGTCAACGCCAGGTTCAAGAATTCGTCAATGGCATCGGCGGCGTCGGGCCCGAGGCGTGTCAACAGCCGCTTGCGCATGCCCTCCTTGTCGAGAATGGCCGCGAAGAATTCGAACGGCGGAGTGAAGTCGGCCTTGGCCCGCCACCGTTTCAGCGTTTCCGCAGCCGAAGCAAATGCAGCGTTGTCGCCTGCGTGATCGAGAAGCGCCTTCCACAACGCGCCTTTGCGCCCGCGGGCGACCTCCAGAAGCCCATCGTCATCGAGATCGAAGAACGGACTCTTCAAAACTTGGGCGAGTGCGAGATCGTCCTCTGGCAGTGTCAGGAAATCGCCGAGTGCCATCAAGTCCTGGACCGCGATCTGCTCAATGAGCCGGATGCGGTCGGCTCCTGCCACTTGGATGCCGCGAGCCTTGAGCGCAGCGACCATGGGACCCGCGAAGGGCCGCCGCTTGCGCACGAGGATCAGAATGTCGCCAGCGCGGATCGGACGGTCCTCGGATGGAAGCCGTTCCTTGCCGTCGAGCCAACCCGCGATGACATCGGCGATGCGTTCGGCCAGCCGCATGACCGGCGACCGCGTCGGGCGCTCGCCGAGCGGATCAAAAGCGTCCGACTGCGCGGCCTCCTCGTAGGGTTCCACCGGCCAGACTTCCACAAGCCCGGCCTTGTCGAAGCGGTGCGCGATGTGGCCAATGGAGGTCGCCCCAACGGCCGGCGCAGTCGAGATCAATCCTGGCGTGCGTCGGGCATCCGCAAACACACTGTCCACGGCGTCGAGAACCGGCGCGACGGAGCGGAACGACAAATCGAGCGGCACCTGGCGCCACAACTCGCGCGCGTCTCCGGCCATTGCGGCGAATCGCTGGCCCATGGTGGCGAACATTTCCGGCGCCGCACCCTGGAAGCTGTAGATCGATTGCTTCTCGTCGCCGACGGCGAACAGCGTGCGTTTGTCCTCACGCGCCCCGGCTCCGGAAAAGAACTCCTGCGCCAATGCTTCGATCACCCGCCACTGGGTCGGTGCGGTGTCCTGGGACTCGTCGACCAGGATGTGGTCGAGCCCGCCATCGAGCTTATAGAGCACCCATTCCGCGCTCGACGAGGTTGCCAGCAGGTTCGCCGTCTTGGCGATCAGGTCGTCGAAATCCAGCGCTGCACGCCGCCGCTTACCCTCGTCATAGAGCTGCATGACGTGGTCGGAGAGCGTGAGCAGCGCCAATGTCGCGTCGATCGCACCCATCGCGCGCAGTTCGCCTTCAAGGCTGGCAAATCGGTCGCGAGCGTCGACCAGGGAAGCGTAAAGCCCCGGATTGTCCTGCTGGATCGCCTTGGTCACGAACCGCTTGTCGGCACGTGCTCCGCCGTCCTTTGTCAAGAAGGCCGCGCGCAATGCGGCGATGCGATCCTTTGGAGTTGTGGCGGTGCGGGCCTTGGCCAAGGCGCTGCCGATCTCCTGATCGGTCGATTTTCCAGCGAGCATCACCTCGGCACCGCGGGCCAGAAGTCCGTCAGCCAGGACAG
>PEQZ01000047.1 GCA_002928395.1 Hyphomicrobium sp. | reverse complement strand
GCGGAGATATCGGAACCATCCTCAAGCTGGCCAAGGCCAAGCAAGCGCGCAACGTTCCCGGTCTGGTCTCTGAGCAATTAGTGGTGGTTGCGGGGGCTGGATTTGAACCAACGACCTTCAGGTTATGAGCCTGACGAGCTACCGGGCTGCTCCACCCCGCGTCACCAATCACTCCGGCCGAATGGACGCGTGAACATGGACGTCAGGGCCATGTCGCGAGCCGGCGGGAGCGCGAGGTCTGCGCGAGACCCAAAGTGTCGAGCGCAGACGGCAAAGCCGCCCGGCGAAGGGCGGCTTCGATAAGGTGGGTATAGCACACTTTCGCCACCTGTGAAGCCTATTCGCGACGCCTTTTTTTGGAGGCTGCTCGGCACGCCTCGAGCCCAGCCGGACCGCGATGATCGGAACCGCGCACCGACGACAAAACAATCGGTTGGCCCCGGTGGTGACCCACCGCCGATCGCGGGTATGTGAGATGTCTGCCCGAGGCAATGGATTGCCCAACCCACTGGACGGCTTGGGCTGCCCGCGGCTCCCGTCTCGCTGACAGGGAACAGGGATCAGACCGTCTCCTCCTTGAACGCTTCCTCGCGCGTCTTGCTGAACGTCGGCAGCAGAACCAGCAACAGCAGCACGCCAGCAAGAAACAGCATGGTCGCGCTGATGGGGCGAGTGAGAAGCACCGTGGCGTCGCCCTTCGACAGCAGCAACGCGCGCCGCAGGTATTCCTCCATCATCGGCCCAGAATGAACCCGAGCAGCAATGGTGCCGGTTCGCAATCGAGCTTCTTGAAAACGTAGCCGAGGAATCCGAACAGCGCCATCAGGTACACGTCGAACGGCGAGTTGGAGAGGCTCAACACCCCGATCGAGCAGAACGCCAGGATCGACGGATAGAGGAAATGATAGGGCACCGAGATCATCCGTACCCACAGACCGATCAACGGCAAGTTCAGTACGAGCAACATGATGTTGCCAATCCACATGGACGCGATCACACCCCAAAACAGCGCCGGTTGCTCCTTGATCACGCTGGGCCCCGGTTGAATGCCCTGGATGATCATCGCGCCGATCATCAGCGCCATCACCGGGTTGGCGGGAATGCCGAGTGTCAGCATTGGAATGAACGACATCTGCGCGCCGGCATTGTTGGCGGCCTCCGGGGCGGCAACGCCTTCGATCGCACCTTTGCCGAGTTCTGCCCGATTTCGCGACACCTTCTTCTCCAGCGCGTAGGCGCCGAAGGAGGCGAGCGCCGCTCCGCCACCCGGCAGGATGCCGAGCACCGAGCCGAGCGCCGTGCCGCGCAAAACGGGTGCGACCATGCGGCGCCAGTCCTCGCGCGTCGGCATCAGGCCACTGACCGTTTTGATCGACACGTCGCGCGTGCCCTCATTCTCGAGATTTGCAACGATCTCGCCGATACCGAATATGCCCATGGCCACGATCACGAAGCCGATACCGTCCGCAAGTTCGAGAAAACCGAACGTGAAGCGCTGCGTGCCCGCATTCACGTCAGTGCCCACAACACCCAGCAAAAGCCCGATGATGATCATGCCAAGCGCATGCAGGATCGAACCCGACGCCAACACGATCGAGGCGATGAGCCCCAAGACCATCAGCGAGAAGTACTCCGCCGGTCCGAACTTCAAGGCGATCTCGGTCAACGGCGGCGCGAACAACGCGATGAGGAACGTGCAGACGGTCCCTGCAAAAAACGACGCGATGGCCGCTGTAGCGAGGGCGCGGCCCGCCTTGCCCTGCCGCGCCATCTGGTAGCCGTCGAGTGCGGTCACCACAGATGACGTCTCTCCCGGCAGATTGACGAGGATGGCTGTGGTCGAACCGCCGTACTGCGCGCCGTAAAAAATGCCGGCCAGCATGATGAGCGCGGTGACCGGCGGCAGCGCGAACGTCGCCGGCAGCAGGATCGCTATGGTGGCAGCTGGTCCAAGCCCCGGCAGTACGCCGATGGCGGTGCCGAGGAAGACGCCGAGCAGGCAGTAGGAGAGGTTGGTGATGGTCAGGGCCGTCGCAAAGCCGAGAGCCAGACCGTCGAAGACTTCCATGCTCACGAACTCCTCAACGCACAGTACCCAGGACGCCGAGCAGCGGCTGAAGCCACGGCCCAACCAGCGGGATCGGAAGTCCGAGCCCCTTGACGAAGACGGCCGAGCATGCAGCCACCAACAATACCATGCCGACGATCGCCTTCACGTCGAAACGGAACTGGCTGCTCCCTGCAGCGCCCATCAGAATGAGGACGAGCAACGCAACGATCAGCCCGGCCGTGTGGACGAGCAGCCCGTAGGCCACGATCGCGCCCACGATCATCAGCAAGGGTTTGATCGCAATGTGCGTTACCGGCTCTCCCTTCGAGGAGAAGGCACGAAACAGCGAGACGAGGCCGATGGCGATCAGAATGACGGCAAGCACGCGCGGGAAGTAGCCGGGGCCCATGCGGCCGACGGTGCCGAACTTGTAGTCTAATGCTAACCAGAGACCGCCAGCTCCCAGCCCGACGTAGATAAGGCCGGTCCAAAAATCACGCGGACTCGTGATCCATCTCGCCATGAGGAACTCCTCCAAAGGCCGACAACGACGCTGATCAAGAAAACGGCGGCCGGATCATGGTCCGGCCGCCGAATTCCATCAACCTCATTCAATTTTGACGTTGGCGCCCTTGGCAATCTTGCCCCAGTTCTCGATCTCGGATTTGACGAAGGCGGCCATGTCGGCACCGACCGGACCGATCTTGGCGCCTTGCGCGGCCCACACGGAGCCGATCGACTCTGCCTTGAGCGCCTTGGCGATCTCAGCGGCCATCTTGTCCTTGATCTCCTTCGGCGTGCCGGCGATCGCCCAAACCCCGTACCAGGCCGATGCCTCGAAGCCGGCGACGCCCGCTTCGGCCGAGGTCGGCACATCGGCGACAGCCGATGAACGCTCCTTCGCCGCCAATGCCAGCGGCACGATCTTGCCACCCTTGATCTGTGACGCCGAGCTACCAAGACCGTCGAATGCCATGTCGATCTGGCCACCCAGCAGATCCTGCATCATCGGGCCCGCACCCTTGTAAGGCACGTGCTGGAGATCGGTCTTCGTCAACGCCTTGAACATCTCGCCGGCGAGATGGTGCGAGGTGCCGTTGCCGGCCGATCCGAACGACAGCTTGCCGGGATTGGCCTTGGCGAATTCGATCAGTTCCTTGAGCGACTTTGCCTGAACCTTTGCAGGATTGACGACCACCACGTGCGGCACCATCGCGACAACCGCGATCGGCTCGAAGTCCTTTTCGAGATCATAGGTGAGCTTGGCATAAATCGACGGCGCAATGGTGTGGTGTACGGCGCCAACGAAGAACGTGTAGCCGTCCTTGGCCGCGCGCGCCGCGACGCCGGCTCCGAGGGTACCGCCCGCGCCGCCCTTGTTGTCGATGATGACGCTTTGGCCGAGTTGTTTCGTGAGTTCGGCAGCAAGCGGCCGCGCGAAAGCGTCGGTACCACCACCGGCGGCAAAAGGATTGACGAAGGTGATCGGCTTGTCGGGCCAAGTTTGCGCCGTGACCGGCGACGTCGAGATCGCAACGAACGATGCTAGCGCACTGCCGCACAAGGCGAGCAGTGCACGGCGATTGGTCTGCATTATACGCTTCCTCCGATGGCGAGTTTTTTTGACGGCTCGCTCATGATCTGGGCCGTGGCCCGCGCCACCTTTGCGGTGATCGTATGCGCCGCAATCAATGCCTCAACGACATAATAATGTCCACACGGCAGTTTCCATTGTATGCAGAAACAATCTTCTTGCACGCAAGATTGTCACTCAAGCATAGTTTGCCCATGCAAAAGACCTCTGATGCCTTCAAATCTGCGACCAGCGCGGCCAAGGCGATCAAAGCTAAGGGCGAAGCCGGCGCGCCACTGAAGACTGCGCCACTGAAGACTGGGCCACTCGAGACTGGGGCGCTGAAAACTGGAGCGCTCAAGGGGCCGACGCTCAAAGACGAGGTCGTCCGCCTGATCGAGGAAGAGATCATCTCGGGTGCATTGCCGCCAGGCACCCGCCTCGACGAGGTTCAGCTGTCGGCGCGGTTCGGGCTGTCCCGCACACCCCTGCGCGAAGCGCTGGCGCAGCTCACCGCAAGCGGGCTGTTGGAGGCACGGCCGCGATCGGGCACCTTCGTCACCCGGCTCGGGATCAAAAGCATCCTCGAATGCCTCGCCATGACCGCAGAGATCGAGGCGATCGCGGCGGAGTGGGCAGCCCGCCGTATGTCGGACGATGAAATCCGCGGACTTCGGGCCATGCACAAGGCGTGCGGCGCGGCCCAGAAGACCGGTTCTTCGGATAGCTACTTCCTGGCCAACCGCCGCTTCCATGCCGGGATCTATGCCGGCGCGCACAATCGCTATGTCGCCGAGACCGCAAACTTTCTGTTCATGCGTGCAGCCCCCTATCGGCGTCTTCAATTGCGACAGCCGGGCCGCATCCGCAGCTCGTTCGCCGAGCACGGCACCATCGTCGATGCGATTGCCGCGCGGGATGGGGAAACCGCAAAACGCATCATGCGCGACCATATCCTCATCCAAGGTGACCGGTTCATGGAATTCATTTCCATGCTGCCGGACAGTTTCATCGGGCTCAAGACGGATTGATGCCGTCCGGCCAAACATGAAGCCTGCTCATGAAGCAAGTCGCGAAGGAAACGTCCAATGCCGAAGGCCGTCGCTGAAAACGCCGATCCCCGTTCCGACAGCCAGCAGCAAGTCCTCCGGCCACAGCCGATCGTCGGTCCGCTTTCCGGCATAACCGTCGTCGACTTGACCCGGGTGCTTGCCGGCCCCTACTGCACCATGGTGCTTGCCGATCTGGGCGCGCGGGTCATCAAGGTCGAGCAGCCGGGAACGGGCGACGACAGCCGCGCCTACGGTCCTTTTCTCAAAGGGGCTTCGGCCTATTTTTCGTCGTTGAACCGCGGCAAAGAGTCGATCGCGCTCGACCTCAAGAGCAAGCAAGACAGGGCTGTGTTCGACCAACTGCTCGCCCGCGCAGATGTCGTCGTCGAGAACTACCGCCCAGGCACCATGGAGAAGCTCGGCTACGGCTGGGACAAGCTCCATGCGAGCCACCCGCGCCTGATCTATGCGGCGGCGTCCGGCTTCGGCCACAGCGGGCCCTACTCCAAGCGCGCGGCCTACGACATGGTGGTCCAGGCCATGGGCGGCATCATGAGCATCACCGGGCATCCCGGTCAGCCTCCCGTCCGCGTCGGCTCGTCGATCGGCGATATCACGGCTGGATTGTTCACGGCCATCGGCGTCAACGCGGCACTCTTGCACCGTGCGGTCTCAGGGGAGGCCATCAAAGTCGATGTCGCCATGCTCGACTGCCAGGTGGCGATCCTCGAGAATGCCATTTCGAGATACGCCGCTACGGGCGAGATCGCGGGTCCCATCGGTGCGCGGCATCCATCGATCACACCTTTTGCGGGCTTCGAGGCTGCCGACGGCTACATGGTGATCGCTGCCGGTAACGACCAGTTGTTCCTGAAGCTGTGCGAGGCGCTGGCCCTGCCCGACGTCTCCAAGGACAATCGCTATGCGACCAACGCACTCCGAACCGACAACTGGCAGCTGCTGTTTGGTGAAATCGGGCGGGCTCTGAAAACCCGCAAGGTTGCCGATTGGCTGACCATGCTCGATCGCGTCGGTGTGCCGTGCGGTCCCATCAACACCATAGACAAGGTGCTGGACGACCCGCAGGTCGTGGCGCGCAACATGGTGGTGACAGCAGAAGACCCAGCCATCGGGCCCCTGGTCATGGCGGGCAACCCGATCAAGCTCTCGGGCTTTGCCGACCCGTCGACGCGCGTTCCTGCACCCCGTCTGGACCAGGATCGCGCCGCGATACTCGCCGAAATCAAGCCGACCGCGCTCGTGCCCGTATCGGTTCAGACAACGCCCGTGATCGCGCCTGCCATGTCCACTTGGTCGAACGCACCACGCAGTGCGCTTCAGTTCATCGAGCAGCTTCGCCTCGCCATCGTGGGCGGTTCCTCGCAACTTCCAAAAGGCGCCGACCGCGGTTCGTTCATCGAGCGTGCGCGCGTCCACGCCGACGCGCTGATGTCAGAACGCGGCGAAGTACTCGGCACCGTCATTTCCCACGATCTCGTCCGTCTGGTCCGGAGTGCGACGAGTTCCGAGCGGCTCGAGTTCTTGAGTATGCTGTCGAAGCGCTTTGCGCCCGACCCTAAGGCGATCAGCGTCGCCGCCGATCGCTGGCGCTTGGAGCCCTCGGAAGCCAATCGCGCATCGCTCGCCGCCGCTGTCGAGGCGCCGCGGCAGGAACTCTTTCGCCGCATGAACATGGCACCCGAAGGCACCGCGACGCTGGTCAAGCTGCGTGAATACTTGGCCGTGCAGCTCGACGCCAACCCGGCACTCCACCCTGTCGATGCCGATTTGAAGCACCTGTTCGGCTCATGGTTCAACCGCGGCTTCCTCGAGCTCAAACGCATCGACTGGAACACGCCTGCCGCCATTCTCGAAAAACTCATCGCCTATGAGGCCGTGCACGCCATCGATGGTTGGGACGACTTGCGGCGGCGGCTCGCGTCGGACAGGCGCTGTTTTGCCTTCTTCCATCCCGCGCTGCCTGATGATCCTTTAGTGTTCATCGAGGTCGCGCTGGTCAATCAACTGTCCGACCGCATCGAGCCGATCATTCGCGCTCCCGCGCCGGGCGACGGCGACATCAAGGCAAATACCGCCGTTTTCTATTCGATCTCAAATTGCCAACCTGGACTGCGCGGCGTCTCGTTCGGCAACTTCCTGATCAAGCAGGTGGCTGCCGATCTCATGCACGAACTGCCACAACTGAAGACGTTCTCGACGCTGTCGCCGATGCCGGGCTTCAGGGCCTGGATCGAGAGCCCGGAGACCGATATCGAATTCCATCTCTCCCGAGAGATTGCCGCCCGCATCCTGGACAGCACCAAGGCCATGACGCCACGCGAAGGTCTGGCCCAACTCGCGCGCAAGGCAGAGGCCGACGGATACGGACAGGCCGGCCTGTTGCGTGAAGCCTATCTCAGGCTCGGCGCCCGCTATCTGGCGGGTGTGGGCTCTGTTCGCGGGCCTAGGGATGCCGTCGCAAGGTTCCATCTCGGCAACGGCGCACGCATCGAGCGGGTGAACTGGATGGCCGATCTGTCACGAAAAGGCATTCGCGAGGCGCACGGGTTGATGGTCAACTACCTGTACGATCTGGCGAGTATCGAGGCCAACCACGAGGCGTTTGCCAACAGACGGCCCGTCGCCGTCTCGAAGGCCGTCGCCGAGCTCATTGATTTGGTTGAGACTACTGGCCTGTCGCGGTCGCTCATGGGGCAGGTCGACGCCGCCATCAACCTGATCGGCCGCAAGCCGTAATGACGTCATGGCCCGGCCAGCAACCGCCGCGCCTCCGCCACGTCTTTCTCCATCTGGGCCACGAGTTCGCCGCCGTCCGCGAACTTCCTGTCCGGACGGATGAACGCGATGAACTCGACGGTCATGTCGCGTCCATAGAGGTCGCCGTCGAAATCGAATAGGAAGACTTCGAGAACCGGCATCCCGTCGTCGAAGGTCGGCCGCGTACCCAAGTAGGCGGCCGCCTCGTGTCTGTGACCGTCGATGATCGCATGGACGGCAAAAATGCCATGTCCGAGTGCCGTGCCCTGTGGCATCGGCACGTTGGCGGTCGGAAAGCCCATGCCGGTGCCGCGCTTGGCGCCGCCGATCACCCGGCCCGATACGCGCCAGCTGCGGCCGAGCGCTCGAGCCGCTCCTGAGACGTCGCCCCGCGCCAGCTTCAAGCGGATCTCGCTCGAGGAGAATACTTCGCCGTCCTGTGCCACAGGCTCGATGACCGAAACACCAAAGCCGAGGCGCGCACCTGCTTCGCGCATGGTTTGCGGGTTGCCACCGCGTTTCCTGCCGAAAAAGAAGTCGTAACCGATCACCACGTGGCTAACGCTGAGGTTTGAGACCAACACGTCCTCGATGAACGCTTCTGCGGTCAACGATGCCATGCGGGCATCGAACGGCAGCACGACCACGAGCTTCAATCCAAGCGTCGCAAGAACACGCAGCTTTTCGTTGAGCGGCGTCAGGTGGAAGTGCGGCTCGCCCGGCGCGAAGTATTGCCGGGGATGCGGCTCGAAAACGATCACGCCAGAGGGGCGGCCAAGCTCTCTCGCGCGCGCGACGGCCGTTGCGATGAGCGCCTGATGCCCACGATGCACGCCATCGAAATTGCCGATGGCGATCGCCGCTCCTTTCGCCAGGGCCGGAATAAAATCGATGCCGTTCAGGACTTGCATGGGTGCCGGCGACGGTGCTCGAGGAAGTTCTAGAGGCGGAAGGCTGGGAATACTCAGGTACTTAAACGCCGACGCGGCAGACCGAACGCCCCGATCCGCCGCGTTGTTGACGATTGATACTGGTTTTCGCGGCTGTCAAGCGGCCGGGCGCGAGGGTACCATCAGCATGGCCTCGCCGACGACGACCGGCTTGTCCGAGACCGAACAAACGCACTCGAAGCGCGCACGCTTTTTCTCAGGGTACAGTTCGACAACCTTGACCTTGGCAACGACCGTGTCACCAATCTTGACGGGTGCCTTGAAGTTCAACGTCTGGGAGATGTAGATCGCGCCAGGGCCAGGCATTTCCATGCCGAACACCGCCGAGATGTAGCCAGCCGATAGCATGCCATGCGCGATCCGCTCTTTGAACATCGTCTTTGCGGCGTAGGCGGCGTCGAGGTGAACCGGGTTCTTGTCGCCAGACACCTCGGCGAAAGCGTTGATATCAGCCTCGGTCACGGTCTTGGCGAATGACGCTTCCATCCCGACTTGAAGGTCATCGAAGTAAAACGATTTTTGTTTCGTCATGGTTATCGCATCTGTCCTTTTTTGCATGCGCACCCAGCCGTCCGGTCAGAACGAGCGCTGGACCGTCGCGCAGCGCCGGCCGAGGCAAGGTGCGAAACCCGTTGCTGATCGCGCATTCTAACGTCCCCACCTGTGCGCCGCAACATGGCACTTCGGACGCACTGCAATGAATGTCCTTTTTGAGAAGGGTTGGCCGAGACTTGGCCCGGGCGCCCTGACGGCGACACGTGAAACCGGTTTGGCACACGGTCAATCCGCAGTTGCAACAAGACCGCTAGAGCCGTTATAAGGGGCAACCTCCAATCATCGATTCAGTCGAATAGCTTTCGCGGGTAGCCTGCGGAAGCGGGAAGAGAACATTTATGAGCGACCGCAAACCATTGATGCCCAAGGCGACCGCCGTCTGGCTGGTCGAGAACACCGCCCTTTCGTTCGAGCAGATCGCCGAGTTCTGCGGGCTGCATGTGCTGGAAGTGAAAGGTATTGCCGACGGTGACGTGGCCCAGGGCATCAAGGGCATGGACCCGGTCACCTCGGGGCAGATCACGCGCGACGAGATTGCCGTGGGCGAGGCCGATTTGAGCCATGCCCTACGTCTGGCCGAACCGAAGGTGCAGATGCCGGAAGTCTCGACACGGTCGAAAGGCCCTCGCTACACGCCTGTTTCGCGTCGACATGACCGGCCGAATGCTGTGGTCTGGCTGATCCGCAATCACCCGGAAATGAAGGACAGCCAGATCATGCGTCTGGTCGGCACGACCAAGCCGACGATTCTGCAGATCCGCGATCGCTCGCACTGGAACGCGGCCAACCTCGTTCCCCAGGATCCGGTCACACTTGGTCTGTGCTCGCAAACCGACCTTGACGTGGAAGTGAAGAAGTCAGCCAAACGCGCCGACAAGAGCAAAGCGCCAAGCGAGACCGCAGGCACGCTGCTGCCGACCGCGGAGACGACCGAAAAGCCAAAGCCGTTTGCCGAGATCATGCTGCCGAAGGTCGCCGAAGCGGAGCGCCCCGAGACCGAAGCCGAAGAGCAGGCGCGCATTCTCGCCAAGCTCAAGAACCTCAAGGGCGGCAAGGACGACGAGCAGGGCGACACCAACGAACGGTAACGATGCCGTTCGGCACGTCGCGCCAGACCAGATCCGTTATCCGCTGTCGAGAGCCGGCCGGGTGGCCAGTCTGGACGACCAATTGGGCAACCACCTGGGCAACCAATTTGGGCGGCGTCCGATCCAGAGCGCCGCCCCATTGCTCTCGCGTGCTCGCAGTCATACCGAAGGGCTTGCCTTACTGCCCATTCCGCGCCCCTTTAGCGTGTCCGCGATCTCCTCGAGAATGGCCGGATCGTCGATGGTGGCCGGCATGAGCCACGGCTCGCCGTCGGCGATCGCGCGCATGGTGCCGCGCAGAACCTTACCCGAGCGGGTCTTCGGTAGCCGCTTCACGACCATCACGTTCTTGAAGGCGGCGACCGGGCCGATCACGTCACGCACCAGCTTAACGACCTCTGCCTCGATTTCGCGCTCGTCGCGCGTTACGCCGGCGTTGAGGACGATAAATCCGGCCGGGAGCTGACCTTTCATGTCGTCGGCAACCCCGATCACGGCGCTCTCGGCCACATCCTTGTGCTGGGCGACGACCTCTTCCATCTGGCCAGTCGACAGACGGTGGCCGGCAACGTTGATCACGTCGTCCGTGCGCGCCATGACATACACATAGCCGTCGGCGTCACGGTAGCCGGCATCGGACGTGGAATAGTAGCCTGAGAAGTCTTCGACGTAGCTCTTGCGGAAGCGGGCATCATTCCCCCACAGCGTCGGCAGGCAACCGGGCGGCATCGGCAGCTTGATGCCGAGCGTTCCGGTCTGGCCGGCGGCAACCGGCTTGCCCTTGTCATCGAGCACGTCGATGGTGTAGCCCGGCATCGGCACGGTCGGCGAACCGTACTTCACCGGAAGCATGCCGAGGCCAACCGGGTTGCCGGCGATCGCCCAGCCCGTCTCGGTCTGCCACCAGTGATCGATGACGGGTACGCCCAGATGCCGTTCCGCCCATTTGATCGTCTCCGGATCGGCGCGCTCGCCGGCGAGGAACAAGGTGCGGAAGCCGCGCAAGTCGTAGTTGCCGATCAGCTTGCCTTCCGGGTCTTCCTTCTTGATGGCGCGGAACGCGGTCGGCGCCGTGAACAGGGCCGAAACGTTGTGCTCGGCGATGACGCGCCAGAACGCCCCGGCATCAGGCGTGCCGACGGGCTTGCCCTCGTAGACGATCGTTGTCGCCCCATGCAGCAACGGTGCGTAGCAGATGTAAGAATGGCCAACGACCCATCCGACATCCGAGGCCGACCAGAACACCTCTCCCGGCTCGATGCCGTAGAGGTTCTTCATGGTCCACTTCAACGCGACCATGTGGCCGCCGGTGTCGCGCACCACCCCCTTGGGTTGCCCCGTGGTCCCCGACGTGTAAAGTATATAGGCCGGATCGGTGGCCGCGACGGTGGCACAACCGGCCTTGCGCCCGTTCGCCTTCGCAAGTTTGACCGCTTCGGCCCAATCGAAGTCGCGGCCAGACGTCAGGGCGGCTTCGAGCAGCGGCCGCTGTAGCACCAAGCAGGCGTTCGGCTTGTGTTTGGCAAGCTCGATCGCCTTGTCGAGCAGTGGCTTGTAAGCCACCATGCGTGCGCCCTCGATGCCGCAGGAAGCCGAGAGGATCGCGACGGGCCTTGCGTCATCCAGGCGGGTGGCGAGTTCGGTCGCGGCAAACCCGCCGAAGACCACCGAATGAACCGCTCCGATCCGCGCGCACGCCAGCATGGCCATCACCGCCTCGGGGATCATCGGCATGTAGACGATGACACGGTCGCCCTTCTTGACGCCGATGTCGATCAGTACGCCCGCGAGCGTCGCGACCTCCAGCGTCAGCTCGGAATAGGTATAGGACCGCTGTGATCTGGTCACGGGGCTGTCGTAGATCAGCGCCTTCTGTCCACCGCGGCCCTTCTCCACATGGCGATCGAGGCAGTTGTAGGCCGTGTTGCATTCCGCTCCCGGAAACCAGCGGCCGTACTGTCCGGCGTAGGGATCGAACACCTTGTCCCATCGCTTGTACCATGTGACATCCTGCGCGGCTTCCGCCCAGAATGCTTCAGGGTCTCGCTGCGAGGCCGCGTAAACCTCGGCATAACGGCTCATTGGCGTTCTCCCATTCGGGCGGGTGACCGCAAATTCGGTCCCGGCTTATTGTTGAACAGGAGACTAACATCACCGCGACCTGAGATCGAGCAAGCTAGGAATTCGACCAATATGTCATGAAGCCGGGGGCCATGCGGTTCAACGGCGCTGCCGCGACCGTTAGCTGCTACCCTCTTCCGAAGAAACTGGTGAAAAAAGACCAGCTGGCGGTTCCCGAGCGCTAATCATCGCTCAGGTCTTCAAGACATCGGGCATGATGTCGCCGTCAGGATGAGCGCTATTCGAGCGCCCAAGGCATCAACAATATCAGCATCATCAAAATCCAGAACGCGATGTTCTGCTGCTTGGTCTCGGTCATTTTTCGCTCCATCGAGATGAAGATGGCTTGCCCGGAACAGCCTTAAACTAGTCCAGATCGCAACATTTTAGAAGCATTAAAGCAGCGATTCGCCTGCCGCACCAGTTGGATCGGTCCTCAAGTCTTCGCGCCGCCGAGTTCAGCAGGGTCACCAGCTCGCGGGGACCGCAACCTCAGCGGGTCGCATCGGCGAGCCCCCAGTCGTAGTCATGCTCCGCAATTGCCGAGATACCCGCGAGCTGCTTGGCCAGTTCCGGTCCGCCGAACTTGGCCATGTGCGCGATCACGCCAGCTGTTCCGCCGAAGTCGCTTTCGTACCAGGAATAGAGGCTAGAGGACTTGATCTTGCCGCCCGTGACGCTGACCCCGCGGGGATGCGTGACGAACGCCTTGGTCGCGCTTTCGAGCTGCGCTTCGAGCTTGGCGCCGGTGATGGCCTCGGGCAGCAGGTTCGGGCAGCCGATCGACAGGCAGTTCAGCAGATAGTGGCCGCGGGGATCACGCGAATTGAACGAAGGCCGCAGAATATCGCTGGCGATTTCGTCGAGGCTGATCCGAATACCGTTGACTGACGTGAGCTTGGTCTTCCAAGGGCCATCGTACAAGCTGCCTGACGCATCGGCGAGGCGTACCGCCTTGATCGACTTCACCGGGTAATGTTCGAGCACGACGTCGAGCGTCGCCGCGTTATAAAGGTTGGCGAAGTAGGCGAAGTGCTCGGCTGGGCCAAGGCGGGTCGGATCGGCCGCCTGCAGCGCCATGAGATACCCTTTCAACGCTGCGAGACCTTCGGACCGGAACCGCGGATAGTCCACGCGGTTGATCCCGTCCTTGCCCGGCACGACATAGGACTTGAGCAGCTTGTCGAAAGCGCCATGATCGACAGTCATGGTCGACCCGGCGGTCGATCGAGCGAGTGAGCCAGGTCCATCGGACGCCGCCGATGCGTCATGCGGCATGCCGAACAGAGTGGCGATCACCGCCAGTGAAGCGACGAGCCAAGTCCAACCATGCCCCGAACGACTTTTCATAGTCCATGTCTCCCGCGCTACCGTTCGGGCACCCTAGCTGACTTCTCCGTTCGCGACAAAGGTTCAACGATCTTTGATTGGCCGTGATCCACACGTGTGCCAGCCCGGACGTTCGCGTTCGCGTCGTGGCGGGCGGGAACCGGCGAACGTTCGAACATGACGTCTGACGAAGCCAATAACGGCGCTCGTGCCCGCACCGATCGCGACGTTCGATCGTGTCCACGGAAGCAGGCTGCATAAGTCGCGAACTTATCACGAGCCGAACTGGCCGAGCCACATCCGGACAGGCGATCCTTGCAGCATGTTTTTGAATTGACGGAAGTATTCTTGCGGCACTCTTGTGTATCCGTTAGCGTTCGATCGACCCTCAAACTCAGCGCCAGCGGCACCCCATGTACATGAATCCCTACGATCTCAACCTCGACAAGACCGCCGCCAATTATCAGCCGCTGACCCCATTGAAGCTCCTGGAACGCGCGGCCCTGGTCTGGCCCTCGCACACGGCCGTGATCCATGGCGCGCAGCGCACGAGCTATGCCGCATTCTACGATCGCTGCCGCCGCCTCGCCTCGGCGCTGGCCATGCGCTACATCGGACCCGGCGACACCGTGACTGTGATGCTGGCCAACACGCCGGCCATGCTGGAAGCACACTATGCGGTGCCGATGACCGGGGCGGTATTGCACGCACTCAACACCCGCCTCGATGCCCCGATCATCGCCTTCCAGCTCGATCACGCTCAAACCAAGGTGCTGATTACCGACCGCGAATTCTCGCCCGTGATGAAAGACGCTTTGGCGCAAGCCAAGGTCAAGCCTCTGATCATCGACTACAACGACCTCGAGTTCCCGCAGCTTGCCGAGGCGAACGAGCGGTTGTCCTATCTCGACTACGAGGACGTCATCGCCAAGGGCGACCCCAATTTCGCCTGGCGCATGCCCGGCGACGAATGGGATGCGATCGCGCTCAGTTACACGTCCGGCACGACCGGCAATCCGAAGGGTGTTGTCTACCACCATCGCGGCGCGACACTGATGTGCTACGCCAACGTGCTGGCAGCCAACATGGCGCGTCACCCGGTCTATCTCTGGACGCTGCCGATGTTCCACTGCAACGGCTGGTGCTTCCCTTGGACGCTTGCCGCCATAGGGGGCACGCATGTCTGCCTTCGCTGGGTTCGCGCCAAGGCGATGTATGACGCTATTGCCGACCACAAGGTCACTCATCTCTGCGGCGCGCCGATCGTCATGTCGACCTTGCTGAACGCGCCGGACGCCGAGAAGCGGCCGATACCGCAGCGGGTGGAATTCGTGACCGCCGCTGCCCCACCTCCCGAGGCCGTTCTGGCGGCCATGGCCGCGGCTGGATTCATTGTCACCCACGTTTACGGGTTGACCGAAGTCTACGGTCCGGCCGTTGTCAATGAATGGAAGGCAGAGTGGAACGCGCTCCCTGCAGCCGAGCAGGCGACGAAGAAAGCAAGGCAGGGCGTGCGCTATGCCGCTCTCGACGACCTTACCGTAATGGACCCCGAAACCATGGCGCATGTTCCTGCCGACGGCGAGACGCTCGGCGAAGTCATGTTCCGCGGTAACATCGTCATGAAGGGATATCTCAAGAACCCGAAAGCGACCGACGAGGCATTCGCGGGTGGCTGGTTCCATTCCGGCGATCTCGCGGTGCTGCATCCCGACGGCTACATCCAGCTCAAGGACAGGTCCAAGGACATCATCATATCCGGCGGCGAGAACATTTCGTCGATCGAGGTCGAGGACGTGCTTTACAAGCATCCGGCAGTCACGTCGTGCGCGGTGGTTGCCAAGCACGATGAAAAGTGGGGCGAAAGCCCCTGCGCCTTCGTCGAGCTGCGCCCCGGAGCATCGGTGACGGCCGCCGAGATTATCGCCTGGTGCCAGCAGCATCTGGCGAAATTCAAGTGCCCGCGCCATGTCGTATTTGGCGAAATTCCAAAGACGTCGACGGGCAAGATCCAGAAATTCAAACTCCGCGAGATGGCCAAGGACGCGTGACACCATTGCTCGGAATGCGAACTCGCTTGCAGCGCAATTGCTCACACACTTGGCGGCCATGGCCATCGCATATGATCTGACGTGATCGCGCCCTTCGTGCACGCAAGACTGCCTGCTGAAGCTCGCGAGCACGCCCCGCATGTGGCGGAGCCCTAGGTCGGGATGCCACGCCTGTGCTCGCGCTCACAGATAGTTGGTCGACGAACGGTCTGAGGGGCCAGGTTGGCCCGTTCGGCCACGACACCCGCCCGTTTCGCCGCCCATTGCACGCACACTTGCACACCGCAGACCGTCATGTCGGGCTGTGCAAAGCGAACGCATCTCCACTTTATCCCCGGGCCGCGCTAATCTCGTACCATGCCCAGTGATCTGAGCCGACACACCCCATCGCCCGAACGCCAACGCAATCACGCGCGCGGGCACACGGCCGAGTACATCGCCGCGG
>PEQZ01000046.1 GCA_002928395.1 Hyphomicrobium sp. | reverse complement strand
AAACTGCATGTCCTAGAATTGTTTCACGGCCCCACGCTGGCGTTCAAGGACGTCGCGATGCAACTGCTGGCCCGCCTCATGGACTACGTGCTCGAAAGGCGCGGCGCCCGCGCCACGATCGTCGGCGCCACTTCTGGGGACACCGGCGGGGCGGCCATCGAGGCGTTCCGTTCGTCGAAGCGCATCGACATCGTGATCCTGTTTCCGAGCGGCCGTGTCTCGGACGTTCAGCGGCGGATGATGACCACGCCGACCGAGGCCAACGTGCACGCTGTTGCGATAGACGGCACGTTCGACGACTGCCAGGCGCTGGTCAAAGCCATGTTCAACGATCTGGCATTCCGCGACCGGGTCGCGCTTTCGGGCGTGAACTCGATCAACTGGGCGCGGATCATGGCGCAAATCACCTACTACTTTTCGGCTGCGGCCCGGCTCGGCGCGCCCGACGCAAAGGTCTCGTTCGCGGTTCCGACCGGCAACTTCGGCGACATTTTCGCGGGCTACGCAGCCAAGCGTATGGGTCTTGACATCGACAAACTGATCATCGCGTCGAACGAGAACGATATTCTCCCGCGGACAGTCGCGACAGGGGTCTACGAGATGCGCGACGTGATGCAGACGTCGTCGCCATCGATGGATATCCAGGTCTCTTCGAACTTCGAGCGCTATCTTTTCGAGGCGTCCGGCCGCGACGCCAGTCTGATTGCAGGGTTCATGCGCGATCTTGCTGCCAACAAGCGCTTTGCGCTCGGCGGTGTCGGCGAAAACCTGAAGCGCGACTTCGCGGCCGCCGCGGCATCCGAAGCGGACGTGGCCGCAGCCGTCCGGCTGGTCGAAGCCGAGCATGGCTATCTACTCGATCCCCATACCGCCTGCGGCTACGTTGCCGCCGAGCGCCACATGGGTCCATCCGACATGGTTGTGCTCGCCACGGCGCACCCGGCGAAGTTCCCCGATGCCATGGAAGCCATCGTCGGCGCGCGGCCACCTCTGCCGTCGCGTCTCTCGGCACTCATGACCGATGCCGAGCGGTTCGAGGCTTTGCCAAATGATCTCCGAGCCGTTGAGCACTTCGTGCAGAGCAAGTCCCGCGTCGGGCGCGAAGCGAGCACAAGTGAGAGTCTTTGCGGGGGGCAGGCATGACCGTCGAAATCACTACGCTGTCGAACGGCATGCGCGTCGTCACCGATCGCATGGCGCATCTCGAGACGACCTCGCTGGGTGTCTGGGTCGCAGCCGGCGCGCGGCATGAGACCGAAGCCGAGACCGGTATTTCGCACCTCCTCGAACACATGGCCTTCAAGGGCACGGCGCGGCGCTCAGCCCGCCAGATCGCTGAGGAGATCGAGGCCGTTGGCGGCGAACTCAATGCCGCGACGGGGCTAGAGCACACGGCCTATTATGCCCGCGTGCTAAAGGGCGACGAGGGCACCGCGCTCGACATACTTGCCGACATTCTGCTCAATTCGAGCTATGCCGAAGACGAACTGGAGCGAGAGCGGGAGGTGATCTTGCAAGAGATCGCCATGATCCAGGATAGCCCGGAAGAGATCGTCTACGATCTCATGCACGACGCTGCCTACCCGAACCAGCCCGCGGGGCGGCCGATTATCGGCACGCCCGACAGCGTCAAGCGCATCACGGTGGGCGATCTCAGAGACTTCCTCGCGGCCCGCTATGTGCCAGGTCAGATGATCGTTTCGGCCGCTGGCGCCGTCGATCACGACCGGCTGGTTCGCCATGTTGAAGCCCTATTCGGAGGGCTCATTTCAGCCAACGTCGCGGATGATCTTCGGGCGAGCTACTCGGGGGGGACAAGGGTCTCTACCAAGTTGTTCGAACAGAGCCATTTGCTTCTTGCATTCGAGGGGCCATCGTACCGCGATCCAGATATGTACACGGCTCAGGTGTTCTCCGGGCTGTTCGGTGGGGGTATGTCGTCGCGCTTGTTCCAGGAGGTTCGCGAACGCCGCGGCCTCTGTTATTCGATCTATTCGTCGGCTTGGGGGCTTGACGACACGGGGCTGTTCGGGGTGCACGCGGCAACGGGGCCAGGGATGATGGCGGAGTTGATCGACGTGGTCGGAAAGGAATTTCAGGAGATCGCCGCGAACGGTCCGGCGGACGCAGAGATTGGACGGTCCAAGGCGCAATTGAAGGCTGGGCTATTGATGGCGCTCGAGAGTTCTTCGGCGCGGGCCGAGCAGATGGCGCGGCATCTGCTGATCCACGGCCGCCTCGTGCCGCCGTCCGAACTCGTGGCCGCGGTCGAGGTGGTTTCAGCCGAAGGTATCGCGGCGTTCGCCGCCCGTCTCGTAGCTGGAAAGCCGGCTGTCGCGTTGGTCGGCGCCGGCAAGAAATCGGCTGATCTCGCCCGTCGCGCCGAAGCGATGGCCAGGAACTAGGCCCATTTCTGGGGTTATGGTCTGAGTTTGATTTGGGTCCAGTGTGGGCCAGGTGCGGAGACGGCGAATGGTCTTCTTGCGATCTACGCTCGGTCATGATCCGGTTCCCATCGTTCGGGGGACCAATGTCTGGATGCGCCTGCCGGTAGCCGCCGACTACGCCTCGTGGGGCGAACTCAGGTCGCTCAGCCGTGACCATCTCTCGCCATGGGAGCCCGCTTGGGCACGCGACGAGTTGACCCGCGGCGCCTTCCGCCGCCGACTGCGCCACTACAACCGTGAAGCCCATGACGATCTGGGCTACGCATTCTTTATCTTCGACAACGAAGACGACGCGCTGTTGGGCGGGATCACGCTATCGAGCGTGCGCCGGGGCGTGACACAGGCGGCGTCGCTCGGCTACTGGCTCGGCTTGCCTTATGTCGGCCGCGGCCGCATGTCCGATGCTGTTTCGGCGATGATACCCTTCGCGTTCGGCCAACTGCGGCTGCATCGTATCGAGGCCGCATCGATCCCTTCGAACCTGCCATCCATTCGCGTCCTCGAGCGATCGGGCTTTGAGCGCGAGGGCCTCGCGCGGCAGTACTTGAAGATCAACGGCCATTGGTCAGACCACATTCTGTTCGGATTGGTGGAGCCTGGGGCTGAGGCACGGAACGAGGGCGGGTGAAGGTGCAGATGCATTGGGATCGGGGCTTGGCAAATAGGGCCGTCGCGGCGCTCCGCGCACGTGTGCTTTGCATGGCCATGTTCACGGTCGCACTGTTCGCCCTTTCAGCGCCTGCGCTGGCGCTTAGACCGATCGTGGTGCAGCCGGAAGCCGAGCGCATCGAAGTCACCACCCTCGGCGAGCTTTATGAGAGTCGCGGCGACACCTTGCAGATTGAAGCTGCGGCGGGCGCCACGGGAACCACCGGCCGCATGTCGGTGCGCGCTGCGACGCCCGGCACCAATCCGAACTGGATCGTGTTCGCGTTGACCAACTCGACCGACAAGCCGATCGAGCGCTGGCTCACGGCAGAGCGCTATTCGTTGGTGGGGTCGGGGATCATATGGCCGGATCTCGACGCCCGCCGCATCGAGGCGGTGACGCCCTCGCTCGGTTTCGTGCCGGAGCGGATCAAGAGCGACCGCGCCGACATCTTCCGCATCACATTGGAGCCAGGGCAGACCATCACCTACGTGGCGGAGCTGTCCTCGGAACGCTTTGCTCGCGTGTTCCTGTGGAAGCCCCTTGAATACGAGGTGAAAGTCCGCGACAGGCTCCTGTTCAACGGCATCATGCTTGGCCTCACGGGCCTGTTGGCGATCTTCCTGACCGCCGTGTTCGCTGCCAACCACAAGATGATCTTCCCGGCCGCATCGCTGGTGTGCTGGTGCGTGCTGGCCTACCTGTGCGTCGACTTCGGTTTTTTCCACAAGTTGTTCCAGCTCAGGCCCGATGACAACGCCGTCTATCGAGCGGCAACCGAATCGGCCGTCGCGGCCAGCCTCGTCATCTTCCTGCACACCTTCCTGAGGCTCGGACTGAGCCACGGCCTGATCCGCATGTTGACCACGGTGTGGGTCGTCGCGCAGCTGGCGCTTGTCGCCGTGTCCGTCGTGGATCCGAGACTGGCGTCGACGTTCGCGCGCGTATCGTTCGCGATCATCGGCGTCGTCGGCGGGCTGTTCATACTTGTGCTCGCCCTGCGCGGGCAGGATCGCGCGCTGTCGCTCGTGCCGACGTGGCTTTTGCTGCTGGTCTGGGTATTCGGCACGGCCGTCACCCTGACGGGACGGCTCTCCGGCGACGTCATCTCGTCCGGGCTTGTCGCTGGCATCGTTCTGATCGTGATCCTGATCGGGTTCACGGTGACGCAGTTCGCGTTCCGCTCGATCGAGCCAATCTACGGTGCCGCACCGTCCGAACTTCAGCTGAGGTCGCTGGCCGTCGAAGGCGCCGGGTCGGCGATCTGGGAGTGGAATGCTCGACGCGACGAGATCAAGGTTTCACGCGAGGTCGAGGCGGCGCTGGGGCTCAACCAGGGCGAACTTTCGGTCAAGGTCGATGAGTTTTCCAAGCACCTGCACCTCGCCGACCGCGAGCGCTTCAAGCTCATGCTGTGGTCGATCCACGAGCGGTCGAGCGGTAAGATCCGCATGGACTTCCGCTTGCGCCACACGGACAACTCCTACCGTTGGTTCGAGCTCGAGGCCGCCAGCATTCCGAATTCCGACCGCCGCGCCATCCGCTGCGTCGGGTTGATGCGCGACGTCACCGACAGCAAGCGCGCCTACGAGAGGCTCATGCACGATGCCGTGCATTGCAGCCTAACGGGCCTCCCCAATCGCGAGCTGATGCTCGATCGACTGGCTGTCGCCATGACCCGCGCCAAGTCCGAGCAGGCCGTGCGGCCGACCGCCGTGATGATTGACATAAACAAGTTCCGCAGCGTCAACCAATCGCTCGGTCTGGTGGTCGGCGACAGCCTGCTATTGACCATCGCACGTCGCCTACAGCGCCATCTTGGCGTCAATGATACCCTGGCTCGCGTCGGTGGTGACCAGTTCGCAATCCTCATCATCGCCGAGCAGGATCCGCGCGAACTGGCCAGCGTCGCCGAGCGCATCCGCCGATCGCTCCGATCGCCGATCAAGATTGCCGGCCAGGAAATCGTACTGACCGGCTCGCTTGGAATCGCGGTCTACGATGGCGAGGAAGAGGGACCGCACGATCTGCTCAAGGAAGCTGAGATGGCGATGTTCCGCGCCAAGCGCGGCGGCGCCGACAAGATCGAGATCTTCCGGCCCGAAATGCGCGCCGAGCGCGACGACCGGGTCACCATCGAAAGCGAACTCAGGCGAGCGATCGAAAGGAAGGAATTGCGCGTCCTCTATCAGCCCATCATCTATCTGCCGACCGAGGAACTCGCTGGCTTCGAGGCGTTGGTGCGCTGGGAGCACCCGAAAAACGGCATGATGAATCCGTCGACCTTCGTGCCAGTGGCCGAGGAAAGCGATCTGATCGTCAAGCTCGGGTCGTTCGTGCTGATGAAGGCCGCGCAGGATTGTGCACGCTGGCAAAAGGAGTTGCCGCGCGAAGGCACGCCGCTGTTCGTTTCCGTCAACGTCTCGAGCCGCCAGTTGTTCCGCCAGGACTTGATCCAGGAGATCCGGCACATTCTCGGCCGAAATCTGGTCGCCAAGGGTTCACTCAAGCTCGAGGTGACCGAGAGCCTGGTCATGGAGAACCCCGAGCAGGCGACCGAGATCCTCGAATTGCTGCGCGGTGCCGGCGCCGAGCTCTCGCTCGACGATTTCGGAACCGGATATTCGTCGCTGTCCTACCTCCAGAAATTTCCGTTCGATACCATCAAGATTGATCGCACCTTGATCAAGGCCAGCGGCACGGGCAATGCCGCAGGCGCAGCCATCGTCCGATCCATGGTCGCGCTGTCGCATGAACTGGGCAAGAAAGTCGTCGCCGAGGGCGTGGAAGAGGCCGAGGATGTCGGCTTCCTGCGGGGCATCGGTTGCGAGTTCGCCCAGGGGTTCTACTACGGTGAGCCGATGCCCGAGCGAGAAGTTATGGCGCTCTTGAAGCTCGTCAAGAAATCGGAACGGAAGATGCAGCCGCGCGGGCTGTTCCGGACCAAAACCAAGAAGCGGAAGGAAACACCCGTCGAGGCGCCACTGGCCACGTCGGGCGCAGAGCCGCTTACGCCAGAGTCGCCGACCAATTCCAAACCAGCACAATCCATGCCGCCGCCTGTTGCCGACGAAATGGTGCGACCACCGGCTGGCATCGCGGTGCCGCCCCCGCCACCCGCACCTGCGTTGACCAAGTCTGCCCTGCGCCAGCGCCAACGGCCGCTCCATCCGCAGTCGACGGCGTCCAGTGCCTCCAGCCATCACAGGGCGATCCCGACCGTGCCGAATGCCTCGCAGGGAACGAATGGCAGTGGTGCGACCGCGCTCAATGGCAATGGCGCCAGTTCGAATGGTGCCTATCCACAGCCCGCGATTCACTACAATCCCGCGGCCTTGCCAGAGCTAGGTCCGATCCCGGCATCGGCATCGGCATTGGGCAGATCCGCGCAGCAGTCCGTTCCGCCACCGCAGTCGGGGTCTAGCCCGGTTGCGCCCAATCCGCCGCCGCCGGTTCTGACGCCGCCGACGCAGGGTGCTACGCCACCACCGGTTCAAGGTTCCGGGCAGGTCGCGGGACCCATCCACGTGCAGGCGCCGCCTCAGCCGCCGCTCCATGGCCTGCCGCCCTTGTCTGCGCCCCGTACTCAGCCGCACCGCGGCAGCGCCGGTCCTACTCCGGAAGATCTGTCGAGGTTGTCACCCGGACTTGCCGCGAGTCTCGCCAAGATCGCCGGCGGAGGGACGCCGCGCACGCGGACTGCAACCGGCGCGGCGGCGGGGAGTTCGGCAAGTGGTCTGACGCCGCCCCCCGTGCCACCGCACAAGAGAACCAGCTGACGCAAAGCGCGGAGCCCGTTTTTGCCCCAGCCCCAGTCTCGAACTCCAGTCGTGAGGCCCAGAGTTCACGCCGAGTTCCGATGATCGACAATTCGGAGCCCATCCGTTCGTGCGCGTCACGCGTGTCCGGCGACACCCACGAGGTGCGACGGATCGATGCCGATCTTGGCCATGGCGCGCGGGTACTTGTTGTCCAAGTCAGGATCGAAGATCAGATCGGCGTCGGCTGGGCAATTCAACCAGCCGTTCGCGTGGATCTCGCTCTCGAGCTGTCCCGCCGACCACCCGGCATAGCCAAGCGCCAGGATCGACCGGTCTGGTCCGCGCCCGCCAGCGATCGCCTTCAGGATGTCGAGCGTGGCCGTGAGGCAAACGCCACCTTCGATTTCCAGCGTCGAGTCCGACACATTGTAGTCGGGCGTATGCAGCACGAACCCGCGCCCGGTCTCCACTGGACCGCCGACGTGCACCGACCGCGAAAGAATCTCGTTCGAAATGCCATCTTCGCTCGCGAACTTGATGCCGAGGCGCTGTAGAAGGTCTGGAAAGGCGATGTGGGAAGCGCGCTGATTGATGATCAGTCCCATGGCACCCTCCTCGGAGTGCGCGCATAGGTAGATCACGGACCTCGCGAACCGGCGATCGCTCATGAGCGGCATCGCGATCAGCAACTGCCCGTCAAGATAGCCGTCATCGGCTCTGCGGCGCTTGCGTCGAGGCATCATCATGAGGCGAGATTAACTCTGGCGACCGCGAATTGTGAAGTCGGAAAAAGATGTTGGCCTACGAGACTGTCGGCGGTGTCCTGTCAGAAACACGTGATTGGCTCCGCCGATCGATGGCAGTGTAGTAGAAGGTAGGGTTTATTGTCATAGGGCAACGGCAACACAGGGCTCGCAATGAACGTCATCACGCTGCGGCTCGTTTTGCGCCGCCTGTCCTGCCTGACCAAGGGGATGCCATCGCGCGTCGCTCTGGCGGCGGCTATCGTTCCCTTCCTGTTCTACGGCGTGGCCGCCAATGAGGCGCCGGCTTCAAGTTGGTCTGACGGCTACAAATCCCGTGTCCGGTTGATCGCCGGCAAGCTCGCGCCGGCCGGAACAGGCCCCGCATCTGCTGTTCTCGCCGGAATCGAGATGGAATTCCCGGTTGCGTGGAAAACATTCTGGCGCAACCCTGGCGACGCTGGCGTGCCGCCGAGTTTCGATTGGTCGAAATCCGTCAACATCGCCGAGGCAACGGTTCTCTACCCGGCACCCAAGGCGTTCATCGATCCGTCCGGTGTGATCATCGGCTATCAGGACAGGGTCGTGTTTCCCGTGGTCGTTACCGCCCGGGACCCGGCGCTGCCCGCCACGCTGCGCCTCACCGTCGAATACGGCGTGTGCAAGGATATCTGCATCCCGGCTCAGGCCGATATCGCACTCGACATCGCGCCGGGCCTCAATTCTCCCGTTCCGGCTGTCCTCGCGGACGCCTTTGACGAGGTGCCCCGACAGCGGGGCCAGGAGCGGGCCGGAGATCCGGTCGTTACGTCCGCGACCTCCCAATTGAAGGGCTCCAATCCTCACCTCGTCGTCGATGTCTTGGTGCCTGGTGGCGCGTCCGCGGCGCTGGCATTCCTGGTCATGTCGGATGGCGGATTCATGCCGCTTCCCGTGCGCGAGCCTGGCCCGGATGCGGATCGCGCCCGTTTCGTCGTCGATCTGTCGAAGGACGTTGATATACGCGACCTCACGGGAAAGACAGTACTGGTGACCATCACCGGTCCCAAGGGCGCGTCCGAGGCTGAAATCAAGATCGAGTGAACCCGTCGCGTCGCGTCGCGCCGATCGCGAGATCTCAATTCCATCGGCAGTGGAAGCACACTAAAAGGACTGTGGCGACGGTTCAGTCCCAAATCCAACAACACCTTCTGCAGGAGAAAGCCATGTCGATCGAGGTCGGAAGCCGGCTGCCAGATGCGACGTTCACCGTAATGGAAGCCGATGGCCCGAAGGCCTTGACCACAGCCGAGATGTTCAAAGGCAAGAAGGTGGCGCTGTTCGGCGTGCCGGGCGCCTACACTCCCACTTGCCACAAGCAGCACATGCCGGGCTTCGTCGACCGGGTCGGTGAACTCGCACGCAAGGGCGTCGATACGGTCGCGTGCACGGCGGTCAACGATATCTTCGTGCTGACAAACTGGGCCCGCGATACCGGTGCCGACGGCAAGGTCGTCATGCTGGCGGACGGTAGTGCGGAGTTTGCCAAAAAGCTCGGGCTCGACATTGATTTAACCGTCCGCGGCCTCGGCATCCGGTCCAAGCGCTATGCCATGCTGGTCGATGACGGCGTGGTCAAAGTTCTCAACGTTGAGGACGTGCCGCCCCAGCACGACAAATCGAGCGCCGCCACACTTTGTTCGATGATCGATCGTTCACTCGGCTGATCGGCCACCGCCCGCCCGCCGGAACGGGGTACTTCGCCAACGAATCCCGGGATCGCAGCCATCGTTGCGATCCGGTATGCCTCGGGTGCCTGCAATGTGGCTCCGACCTCCTGCCGCGGCTGCAGCAATTGTCGCGGGTGGGTCCACTGTGTTGTCACTCGGCCCGGTCCGTGCTCTGTTCCCCCCGGCTTCGCTCTGGGAGGAACCTGCCGCATGACCGCCACAACAACCGGTAGCCTGCCCGCCGAAACGGCTTCGCCTTCCTCCGGGCTTGCAACAGGCGGTGCAACTGGCGTCCACGAAAATGTCGCCTGCCCGTTCTGCGGCATTATGTGTGACGACCTCGAGATCGGTCGGACGGCTAGCGGGCTGAAGGTCCGCAAGAACGGTTGTGACAGAGCCGTCGCCGGCTTCGAGCGGCCGGCTGTCACCTCGAGCCCGCAAATCGCGGGCCGCGATGTCAACCTCGCCGAGGCCGTGACCGAAGCGGCCCGGCTCGTCCGCGCCGCTAGGCTGCCGCTGTTCGGAGGGCTCGGCACCGACGTCGAGGGTATGCGCGCCGTGATGTCGGCCGCGGAACACGCTGGCGGCGTCGTCGACCACGCATTCAGCGAAGGCCAGTATCGCAATTTCGAGGTGCTGCAGACCACTGGCTGGTTCATGTCGACCCTGACCGAAACCCGCAACCGTGCCGATCTCATCGTCATCGTCGGCAGCGACATCCACAAACTGCATCCCCGCTTCTTCGAGCGTATCGTGGCAACGCCCGAGCCGATGTTCCTCGGGGCCGGCAAAAAGCGTACGGTCGTGTTCATCGGTGCGGGACTTGACACCTCGGCCGCGACCGGCGGGCACATTGGCGAGGTGATTTCGCTGCCCTGTCCCATCGCCGCCGTCGGCGAAGTGGTGTCAGCTCTCCGCGCCCGCCTCAAGGGCGTGCCGCTCGCGGCCAAGGATATCGCCGGCATCGCGATCGCCAAGATCGACGACTTGGCCGATCGTTGCCGCAAGGCGGACTACGGCGTCATGGTGTGGGCGCCGCCGAGCCTCGCCTTCCCCGCCGCCGATCTCACGGTTCGCATCGTCTCCGACCTCGTCAAAGACCTCAACCTCACCACGCGCTTCGCCTGTCTCTCGCTCGGCGGCAACGAGGGCGCGGTCTCGGCGGGTGCGGTTTCGACCTGGCAATCGGGCTTCCCGCTGAGGGTCAGCTATGCGAGTGGAAAACCGGACTATGATCCCGTGCGCTTCGCGGCCGAGCGGCTTATCGCTCGTCGCGAGACCGACCTCGTGCTGTGGGTCGCGTCATTCACGCCCGATCTCGTGCCGCCGGAATCAGATATCCCGACCGTGCTGCTCGGTGTCCCTGGAATGACGCTCGCGGCGCAACCGGCGGTCTACATTCCCGTCGGCACACCCGGCGCCGATCACGCTGGCCGCCTCATCCGTTGCGACAACGTCGTGTCGCTGCCATTGAGGAATTTGGGCCGCAGCACGCTTCCCTCCGTCGCGACCGTGCTCGCGGCCATCGAACACGCCCTCTAAGGCCCACAACCATGCTCATCAAGCTATCCGGCGGAACCGTCTACGACCCTGCCAACGGGATCAACGGCGAGGCGCGTGACATCTTCATCCGCGACGGGCGTATCGTGAAGTCCGGTGACAACGAGCGCGTCGATCACGAGTACCCGCTCAAGGGCCACGTGGTGATGGCGGGTGCCATCGACCCGCACACCCACATCGGCGGCGGCAAGGTGACGATCGGGCGGATGATGCTGACCGAGGATCACATCGGGCAGGAAGTCGCCCGCGGTGAACTCACCCGCGCCGGTTGCGGCCACGCGGTGCCATCCACGCTGACCGCGGGCTACCGCTATGCCGAGATGGGCTACACCGCCTGCTTCGAGCCCGCCATGCTGCCGGCCAACGCCCGCCAGGCGCACATGGAAATGGGCGATACGCCCATGGTCGACAAGGGCGCGTTCGTCATGCTCGGCAGCGACGATTTCCTGCTGCGCGCCATGGCCCAGAAAAAGGGCTCGGAGTTCATCAACGATTACATCGGCTGGACCATGCACGCCGCCCAGGCGCTGGCGGTCAAGGTGGTCAACCCCGGCGGCATCAGCGCCTTCAAGTTCAACCAGCGCAAGCTCGACCTCGACGAGAAGCACGTTCACTACGAACTCACGCCACGCGACATTCTCATCACGCTCGCGCGCGGCCTCCGCGAGATCGGCGTCACCCATCCGCTACACGTCCACGGCTGCAATCTCGGCGTGCCCGGCAATGACGAGACCACGCTCGCCACCATCCGCGCCATGGAGGGACTGCCGGTCCATCTCACGCACGTACAGTTCCACAGCTACGGCACCGAAGGCGACATGAAGTTCTCGTCGGGTGCGCCGCGCATCGCGGAACTGGTCAACAAGAACAAGAACGTCTCGATGGACGTCGGCCAGATCATGTTCGGGCAGACATGCACCGCGTCCGGCGACAGCATGCGCCAGTACGGCAACACCAAGAGCGCATACCCCAAGAAATGGGTGGTGATGGACATCGAGTGCGATGCCGGTTGCGGCGTGGTGCCGATGAAGTACAAGGACAAGAGCTTCGTAAACGCGCTGCAATGGGCGATCGGCCTCGAACTGTTCCTGATGGTCGACGACCCGTGGCGGCTGTTCCTGACGACCGACCACCCGAACGGCGGGCCGTTCACCACCTACCCGCACTTGATCCGCCTGCTCATGGATCGCGGTTTCCGCAACGATATGCTGCAGAAGATCCACCCCGGCGCGCAGGCCGCGACGATCCTCGGCAGCCTGAAGCGCGAGTATTCTCTCTACGAGATCGCGATCATGACGCGCGCCGGCCCGGCCAAAAGCCTAGGCCTCAAGGATCGCGGCCACCTCGGCGTCGGCGCGTCAGCCGACATCACGGTCTACGATGACATTGCCGACCGCGAAGCCATGTTCCAGAAGCCTGGCCTCGTGTTCAAGAACGGCGAACTGATCGTCAAGAACGGCGTCATCGTGAAGGTTGTGCAGGGCGCAACCCACGTCGCCCGGCCCGAGTACGACCGCGCCATCGAGAAGCCGCTGCGCGAGTACTTCGACCGCTATCACACCGTGCGGATGGACAATCTGCGGGTGGGCGACGACGAGATCATCCAGTCCGACAAGGGCTCGATCATCCAGCAGCCGACCAGGGCGCGCGTGAAAGCGGCCTAACCGGCGATCAACGCTTCGGCCGCCGATCCGGATGTCGCAGCGCTATGCCGCGCGGCCGTTACCTCGCCGATGATGAGCAGGCACGGGCCATCGTGGGCGCCTGCCTCGATCGCCGCGGCGATGCCCGCCAGCGTGCTGCGGACGGCGACCGAACCGGGACGCGAGGCGTTGAACACCGCGCACACGGGCCGCAACGGACCGGCCCCGGCCGCGATCAGCTTGGCCACCAGCTCCGGGAGCGTGCCGAGAGGCATGTAGACCGCGGTGGTCGCGCGCGGGTCGGCTAGCGCCTCGGCGTTGATGGTCTCGGGCAGCGCCCCTGAGCGCGCGTGCCCGGTGACGAACTGCAGCCGCTGCGCATGATCGCGATGCGTGAGCGAGATCTTGAGATCGGCGCCTGCCCCCTGCACCGCCGTGATACCCGGCACAACATCGACGTCGATGCCCTCGGCCTCGAGCGCGTCGATCTCTTCGCCGGCGCGGCCGAAGATCATGGGGTCGCCGGACTTGAGGCGCACCACGCGCTTCCCTTGCTTGGCGAGCCCGATCATCAATCCGTTGATGTCGTCCTGCTTGCACGATGCCTTGCGGCCGGTCTTGCCGACCAGCATGCGTTTGGCCTCGCGGCGGGCGAAGTCGAGCACCTCAGCCGACACCAGATCGTCGTAGAGGATCACGTCGGCGCTGCGGAGTGCGCGCAAGGCTCTGAGCGTGAGCAGCTCCGGGTCGCCTGGCCCCGCGCCGACCAGCGTCACCGATCCGCGCGTGGCCGGCGACAGGGCTTCGCCCGTGGCCAGTGCCATCAGTTCGTCGAAATCGGATCTGGCGGGCGCGCGCTCCGGCTCGGCGAGCGCGATGGTCGTGAACCGCTCCCAGAATCTGCGGCGGCCGGTGAAGCTCAACTTCAACTTCTGTACGTCGACGCGCCAGGTCTTGGCCGCCGCCGCCCAGCGGGCGAACCCGGCCGGCAGCAGCGCTTCGATGCTGGCGCGCACCGACTGCCCGAACACAGGCGCCGCCCCGTCTGTCGATATACCGATCACCAGAGGCGAGCGGTTGACGATCGATCCGAACTGAAACGCGCACAACTCCGGCCGGTCGACGACGTTGAAGGGCACCCCGGCCTCGCGAGCGGCGCAGGCGAAGGCTTGGCCCTCGGCCGCGTCCTCGATGGCGCCGACGGCCAGTGCCGCGTTGGCGAATACCGAGACGTCCCAGGGTCGACGGTGGATCTCGACTTGGCCAGACGGCGGAGCCTCGGCGATTTCGATCAGTTCGTCGCACGGCTCGGCCGAGTAGACGGAGATATGCGCACCCGCTGCCGCCAACAGCTCGACTTTCCAGGCCGCCGCCTCGCTCCCGCCCGCGACCACGACGCATTTGCCGTTGAGCTTGAAGAACACCGGCAGCGTCGCCAGCGGCTCCATGCGCTGCGGTCGCGTCCGCTGGGGCCGGCGAACCTTGGGCTCGTCAGCCGATGTTGTCGGAACGCTGGTCAGCCTCTTGGTCATATCGCTCGATGGTCATCCTATTCGCAGGGTCGTGACAAAGGGTGCTTAGTAGACGTCGGCCTGATAGCGGCTTGCAGCCTTCAATTCGGCGATGAAGTCTCGCGCCGCAGCGGGACTCAACCGGCCATGCTCGTTTGCGATGTCCGCGAGCGCGGTCTCCACATCCTTGGCCATGCGCTTGGCATCGCCGCAGACGTAGACATGGGCACCCTCGCGAAGCCAAGCCCAAAGTTCCGAGCCCGCCTCCCGCATCCGATCCTGCACATAAACCTTCTGAGCGCCATCCCGCGACCAGGCGGTCGAAAGCCGGGTGAGCGTGCCCTTGGCAACAAACCGCTCGATTTCATCGCGATAGAAGAAATCCGTTGCTTCGTGCTGGTGCCCGAAGAACAGCCACGTTCTGCCGCGGGCCTTGGATGCGTCGCGGTGCCACAGGAACGAGCGGAACGGGGCCAGACCGGTGCCGGGGCCGATCATGATGACCGGCGTGTCGGGGTCGGCGGGCAACCCGAAATCGTGCGCTTTCTGCACATAGACCTTCAGCTGCGTGCCGACCTCCAGCCGGTCGGCGAAGTAGGTCGAAGCGACACCGAGCCGCCGCCGCTTGCCGATGTCATAGCGCACGGTGTCGATGGTCAAGTGTAGCTCGCCGGGCGTGGCCAGCGGCGACGACGAGATCGAATAGAGGCGCGGCTGCAGCGGCTCGAGACATTCGAGAAACGCTTCCGGATCGGGATGGACCGGCCCAAACTTCTCCAGTGCCGCCAGCACGTCCAATGTCGAGGCATCGCCATCCGGGTCTTGCCCTTTCGCCAGGGCCGCGGCCTTCTTCCGGCGCGTGCCCCCGACCATGTAGGACAAGAGCTCGAACAGCATGTCCGGGGCAGCGCCGAGACAGTAGTCCTCGATCAGCGCGTCGCGGAAGGTCTTGCCGCTGACCGGAAAGTCGGCGGGTGCGTGCATCGCGGCCAGCACCGCTTCTGCGAGTGCGGGATCGTTCTTCGCGTAGACGCCGAAACTGTCGCCGGGCACATAGGCGATGTCGGAAGCCGTGAGATCGAACACCACGTGGCGGGTGTCCTTATCGCTCGCTTCGCCGGTGATGCGGCGGGCGCCCTTGAACACGGCTTCGACCGGTTGGTCGCGGCTGTAGCCGGTCGAACCCTTGGTGGCGGCGGTCTCGACCGCGGGTGCCGCCGCAGGCGCAGATGGTGCAGCGGGTGCGGCCGGCGCAGCTTCGAGCAGTTGCTTCAACGCCCGCGCGGTCTCCTTGCCTCCTGGCGCGCAGAGATTTGTCTTGGCCTCCAGCCCGCTTGCCAGCGCTTCCGCGTAGGTCTCGCATTGGTAACCGCATTGGCCGCAGTTCTGCTGCGCCATGGCGGCGAACAGCTTGCGCCGCTGCGGCCGGCCTTCCGCCATCGTCATTCGCTCGGCAAGCGACATGGCCGGATCGTGCCATGGGCTTTCACCGTCGTCGCCATCGGCGTTGCCGGCTATGGCTGTGGCCGCGGCACCCGGCAGAGCACCAGTGACCGGAGAAACTGCGGCCGCATGGTCGAGCGACAAGAGGCCCGCAAAAAAACCGTTGAGCCAGGCGCGTTGCGCCGGATCGAAGGGCGCGTTGTCCGGGATCATCGGAACGGACGGCATCACGGGGGTCTGGACGGTCATGGTGCACGCCTCGCTATTGAATTCAGGTCCGTCACGCAGCCGTCGCTACCGCTTCGATCATGATCTTGAAAGTGGCCGGCTCGGTTGCTCGCGTGAACGCCTGGAAAGTCTGTCTTTCGCCAGTCCGGTTCGCGAGATAGGCCTTCAACATGCGCTCGATCAATGGTGGGCAATCCTCGACCTTCACGTCGCGATAAAGCTCTTGCGCAATGTTGGCGTCCGGTCCGAAGCCACCGCCGACATGCACGTGAAAGCCTTCCACCGTATCCTCGCTGTCGGGGGCGGCCGGTACGCGGCAGGCGATGAGGCCGATGTCCCCGATATAGTGCTGGGCGCAACTGTGATGGCATCCGGTCAAATGGACGTTGATCGGACCATCCAGCGCCACGCGTGGCTCGACCCATTCGGCGATGGCCTTGGCGGTGCCCTTGGTGTTGGCGGCCGCGAATTTGCAGCTCGGACTTCCCGTGCACGCGACAAGACCAGCGCGCACGCTCGACGCTTTGGACGTCAGCCCGAGCGC
>PEQZ01000045.1 GCA_002928395.1 Hyphomicrobium sp. | reverse complement strand
TATCGTCGCTTCCTTTTCGCGAGCCGGCGACGGCTCCGTATCCATTCAAACAATAACCGTCGACACGAGTGCGACAAAGTTGTTCGACGCATCGGCCTCTGCCGCCGGAATTCTCGATGGACTGCGGGATGCGAATGGCGATCTTTCGGCAACCGGCTTCTCGGTCGCGAGTCTCAACATCTCGGCACTTGCCGACAGCGTTGCCGATCTCGCGACAATCGAAAGCTATATCGCCGGGGCCAGCAAAGCCGTGACGGAAATGACCGACGCTGCCGCGACCCTCGGCACGACCAAACAACGCATAGGACTGCAAATCAACGTCGTGTCCATGCTGACTGCCGCAATCGACCGTGGCATCAGTACTCTGGTCGACGCCGACATGAACGAGGAATCGGCCTTGCTTCAGGCTCGGCAAGTTCAACAACAGCTCGGCACGCAGTCGCTGAATGCAGCCAATGCCGCAAGCCAGTCAATTCTTTCGCTCTTCCGCAACTAACTCCGCTCGGCCTGACGGTCATCACTTGCTTTGATCCGGTATTGTCCCGGCGCCAGCCGCAGCCATTCCAGGCAGCGTGTCGTCGATTGGTCAGGGCGATTAGGGTGAGGCAAGGTCGCGCGGACCCGTCGCCGGCATTTTCATTTCGAGCCGCCCACGTCAGTGCGCCGGGACTCTGGCGATTGCTCAGTTTCGCGCTCCGAAAAAGGGATCAGTCGACGAGAGCGGTGTCGATAACCTGAGCCCGGTCTGACTGCCTCTAGTCCAGACGACTGTCGCTTGGATTGCATTGCGGCTGTCGAGCTCAACAGAAACGGCTTGACCCACAGCAAGTGTGACATCACTGGAAATGCCCAAGCCCTGACTTGATGCATTCAGGATCTTTGCGCCGAACAGCCCTTGCGCAGTCCGGATTCTGCAGAACTTGTTCATTGAAATTCGTGGCGTGCCGCGCCGTTGCACAAGGACAGGCAATGTAATCTCGCCCCATTGGTTGACGCGGCGCGTTTCCCCTGCCGCTGCTTCCCGCAACAGCTCGACGATGATTTCAGCATTCTGGACGTAGATCACGGGCAGGCGTTGCTTTACCAGTGGCTCCAATCCGTGCAACGCTTTGATCCCGCGTGTGCAAACCGACCACCACTCGCCGGTGATCTGCGCGTTCCCGCCACGCTGTGTCGATGCGAGTTGCGAGCGGCTGCTTATGCGCGACTGGATGGCTGACTTAGCCTTGGCGAGGCTCGTGTAGAAGTCCACAATTTCGCTGGCCGCCGCCCTCGGAAGGTCCATTTCCTCGTGATATCGCAGACCAAGGATCGCAATCTGCGAGTTATCCTGAAGCAGGTTCCGCCACGGCTGCAACAGGCGACCAACCGTGCTGCCGTCCGAAGCATTCAGAAGGCAAGTCAGAGTACCCGCTTGAAAGGCAGACCAGTGCAAATCACTCAAGATGGATTCAAACAGAAAAGACCAGTCAAGTCTCAATTGTTCACGAGCATCTGCCGTATCGCCAAAAGCCGCCAGATGAGAAACGATCGCAACCATAGCACCACATTCCCTTGAAAAACTTCCATCAAAACAGTCTTAGGCTCTGAGCCGATTTGTTCCCGTTACCAGTGCGATGCCGCCACTCCGACCCTGCGCCGAGCGCGGACCGGCGGCAGGCGCGGAACTCGCCCTTCTGTTCGCGTCATCGAACTGGAATACGCTGACAATTCGCGCGAGTTGATCACTCTCTTGGGCCAGCGCCCGGCAGGCAGCCGTTGCCTCTTCGGCCATGACCGCGTTCTTTTGGGTGGACTGGTCGATTTCACCGATTGCCGTATTGACCTGCTTCAGTGTTGTCGCCTGGTCGACGGCCCGGCGAGCAATCTCGGCAATACCATTGTCGATCAGCGCCACGTGGGACAGAATACGCTCCAGCGAGCGACCCGATGCCGCGACGAGTTCCACTCCAGTATCCACCTCGGCTGTCGACTTCGAAATCAGCTCCTTGATTTCCTTGGCGGCCTGAGCCGATCGTTGGGCCAATGCACGAACTTCGGCGGCAACGACGGCGAAGCCCCTTCCCGATTCGCCGGCGCGAGCTGCCTCGACACTGGCGTTGAGCGCTAGAAGGTTGGTCTGCATCGCTATTTCATCGATGACCCTGATCTTGTTGCTGATCAACTGCGACGACTCGCGAATCCCGTCAATCGCGGTGATGGTCTGCTGAATGACAATCGTGCCATTCTTGCTATCATTCTTCGCCGCGGTGATGACATCCTTGGTCTTGATTGACGAGCCGGCAGTCTCGTTGACGGCGCTTGTGAGTTCGCTTGTCGCGGCCGACGATTCCTCCAAGCACGCTGCTTGCTGCTCGGTTCGTCGCGAAAGATCATCCGATGCCGTTGCCATTTCTGCACTTCTGTCATTGATGACTTTGGCACTGGCAACAATTGTAGAAATCGTTTCACGCAACTGGGAGACAGCCGAGTTGAAGTTCATGCGCAACGGTTCGAAATTTTCTACGAACGGCCGATCAATCGTGCACCTCAAGTCACCGCTGGCCAACCGCGCCAGACTATCCGCCAGAGAGGCCATCGTTGTTGCCGCTTCGTCGGCTTGCCGTGCTTTTTCGACTTCACGCGCGGAGCGCTCTTCGTCCGCGATTCGGCGAAGTTCTTGAGACTGCCTTTCCTGGTCCGCCTTCTCCGCCTCGCGCTGCAACCGATCTGCTTCGGCCTTCAGCCTCTGTTCGGCTGCGCAGTTTCCAAGCGCCTATTCTCGACCCCGGCATCCCGGAACACGACGAGAGCGCGGGTCATTTTGCCGATCTCGTCGCTTCGGGTCGACGTTGCCAGAGGCGTGTCGAAGTTCCCATTCGTCAACTCGTGCATTGCCGCCGTGACGGCCACCACCGGCGAGACCAATCCGTTGGACACCGCCCGCGCGACCAGTACGAGTAGAACCAGAATAAGCCCGGAGACGACAAGTACGGCCACGGTCAATATCGTGCTCTCACTGTTCGCAGAGGCTTCGCCCCTCGCAACGAAGCTATTTGCGATCTCGACTGTTTTTTCGATGGCAATGCGATGTTTGTCGTAAGATTCAGTAATCTTGATATAAGCGGATTTAGCAGCGGGTTGATCGTCTCGGAAAAGTGCCGGAATAAACTCCTGTTCGAGGACTGTCCAGAATTCCCTTGCAGGCATGTTTGCCTCATGCAATAGGGCTTGACGCAGGTCCTCAGGAAGGTTTTGACCGGCCCAGTACGACTGGCGCGCTGCATAGTCTTTATTAAGCGATCCGAGCCGTGTGAAGCGCTGCTTCGCAGAAGTCGGATCGTTGAGCGCCAGCGTGGCTTCGAGGTAAGATTCGATGATATATGCGGGCGGCGGAAGAACATCCGCCACTAGATCTTTTCCAATAATGATCCGCGAGTATATCGGCCCGCCGACAGAGAGCGTGCGCATTGCATATTGAGTCACGGCCAACATCAATAAGCAGCCGGCCATGAGGGTTGCGCTGACGTAGAGAGCCTTGATGCGAATGCTCATGTTTTTCATGGGATCACTTATACCTGTCGGCAGCTGGAGTGGGATGGCATTTGATACGGCGTCGAGGACCATCGCGTTGTTGGAATAACAACCGTCGCGCTGTGCAGATGTTGCACGCGTTCGAGTTGCAGAGCTGGCTCACAGCGTTCGATACGTCGTCCCAACAACGACCTCATGGGTCGCTCCCGGAGAGCGCTCATCAGCTGCTTCAGAATTGCATGGGGGAATGTCGAAGACGCTCGACTGGTCAGCGCAACGTCATGTAGGTGAAGCGAATGGCTCCATGCTGACCGATATCACTATATCAGCGAGCTATGGAAATTTTTGGTGAATAATCGGATCTTTCTGCCGATTGTTTCAATTCCTCACCTATTTGAGCGTTTTTAAAGTCGTACTTTGTTCATTCCAGAAATATATTGTATCTCCGACTCGGTGACGGCAGGGGTTGCTTGCTGATGCGCCTACTTCCCTCAGCCTCAGCTTGAGGTCACTCCAGGGTCTTGATAGGAATTCTGGCACCGGCGTGACCCGCTTTCTCTGCACTTTGCGAACCCTTCAGCGAACCCAGAGTATATCGCACCCATCACACGGTGCGCCGTTCGGGTGACGCGGCGCAGCGCGACGGGTTCAGGGCGGAAGTTTGGTTTTAGTGATCGGCGTGAATGGCTCAGTCAGATGATACTTGTGGCAGAGCAGGCAATCTTGTCGCGCGGCGGTGCTGTTGTGACAGGCTTGGCAACTGTCCTTCTTGATTGCACTGAACTCGGATGTGAAGTCGCGCGGATTGCGCTGCTCGTAGCTCTTCAGGTATGGCCGGCCCTTTTCGATCGTGTGGCAGGTGAGACAGCCGCGGTCGCCGGTGATGCCGAAATGTGGCTGATGGTTAAAGCGCGTAAACTGATCGTGCTTGCCTGCCACTGACACTGAGCTGGGCGAGAAGTTGACGACCCGTCCCCGGCCTTCGACGTCGTCGACGCTGTGACACTTCGTACATGAGCCCTGGGCGTCCTTGGCCGAGAGATATTCGAAGACCGCCGCCGCCGGCCCCTTGTCCCCCGCGGGTGCCTGCGGGCCGGTGAGTGCGAGCCATGATCGGATGAACGCGTCCTTGTGGTCGGCCGGGCGATAGAAGATCGCGTAGTCCTTCTGATACCATCCCCCGTATTCGGCCCAGCTTTCAGCATCGACCTCGCTTGTGAGGTCTGCGGCGTCCGAGGTTTGCGCTCGCGGGCCGGCCGGCGCGGCGGGCCTGACCGTGGCGGCCTCTCCTGATGACTTGCGAGATGACGGCGTGCCGAAATTTTTGTTCCGCGCCTTGATCTCGCGCAATTCCGTCTCTGTCGGAAAGAGCAACTCGTCGTTTTGCCCCGCCACCTTGCCCGGAGGCTGCTTGACGGCAGGGCGCGCGTCGGTGCTTGCCGCGTTCGTAGCCCCTAAGCCGCCCGATGGCGCAACCTCGGCGATCTCGGATTTTCTGCTCCCGCTCGCCACGTCGCGTGTTTGGCCGGCATCCTTCAAACCCGCTCTCATGGGGCCAGCAAGCAGCCGGGATTTCTCCCCCTTGACCGGTGAAGCGCTCTTACTTTCAGGCGGCTGAGTTTCACCTTCCGCAATGACGTCGGCATTTTCGTCCTCGGACTTGGACACGATGCATTGACCGAGAATGCGCACCACGCACGCCGGCGGATCACGCTTTGCGGGTCTGGCGTCGGCCTCCGACTTCGGATTGTTCGTAGCGGATTGCGTTATTGCGTCCGTCCCCGCGTCTGGCTCGGGCGTCGGCGCTGCATCGGTTTCCCTCGCAGCTGCTTGCTGGGGCTCCTCCCCTTGCGTCGTCACGGTGCTCCAGCCGTTCTGTTGCCGGACGATCGCGCCCGGACCCTCCGCGATTTCCGCGGCGAGGTTAGGCAGCCACTGCCTTTGCGCGGTGAGGATGACATCGCGGGGGATGCTTGCCGTGAGCGACGCAATACGATTGGCCTCGAACTTCGCTCCCCCCCGCTTCCCAGGTCACCGAGCGCATCCGATGCCTTGCCCGAAATCAGTTTGAATAGGGTCTGCTTCGTCTCCCAGACAAGTTCCGTCACAGCCTTTATCTCGTCGTCACTCGCCGAGGACAGATCGTGAAGGCTCAGGTTTTCGACAGTCCTGAGCAGGTCTCTGCCCCGGTCGTCTCGGCCGATCATCACCTTCATGAACGGGGTCAGCGCGGCCTCCGACTCGGCGGGCCATTCCCCAATTGCAGCTTTCTTCTTCTTCATCGTCTCGAGGTCCAGGCCAGGCAGTGCGAGGAAGGCAATTCCTTTGGGGCCGCTGACCCGCTCCTTGCCGCTGATCTGATCGCGATGACAGGCTGCGCAAGTCTGCTCGAACGGGGCCACGCCCATGACGCGTTTGTCGCCCCGCGTATCGTGGCAGGCAGAGCAGGTGGCCGGGATGGTTCGCGTTGGATCCTTTTTTGCGACGTCGGGGAAGTGCTTGCCGAAATGGCCCGCATGGTCGTAGACGATCCGCGAGCGCCGCCTGAACGGATAGCCATCGAACTGCGGATGGTGGCCGTCGAAGCCGTCGAATTTCAATGTATGGCAGGATTGGCATTGCTCGTTGGTGAACTTACCGAGGTCGATACTGGCGCCCTGGTGCTCCTGGTGGCATGTCGCGCAGGCAACCCCCCGCGCCATGATATCGTGGGTCGGGAAGGCGATGCTCTGGGTGAGGGCCGATCGTGGAACAGGCGGGGTCGCGATCCTCTTCGACATGCGCTCGGTGCTGCGCCTCAGAACGGCGGCAGTCGCGCCGTGAGCATTCAATGCCGTCGCGGGCATGGCATGGCAGGTTAGGCAAGCTTTGCTGTCGGCATGCGGATCACCGGCGACGAGGCCATGGATCCAGCTCAGTTTGGTGTTGCCGCTCCGCGCGTGGCAGCCACTGCAATTCTCGATTGCGCCGTGAGCGCTCGACAAGGGGCCCGGCATGAAACATGTCGTGCCTCTAGTGAAACCAATCACGGTGCCGGTCATCACGACGGCGACAAGCGCCGACAGCAGCGCGAAACGATCGCGCGACAAGACCGGGAGTACGAGCCACGACGATCCTCGCAATCGAGCCGCCTCGGTCGGTTCCGTCCGCTGCATCACCAGGCTCCGGACGTGAAGGCATAGGCGACGACAACGTGAAGTACTGAAAGCACAATCAGTGCATATGTGGCCGGCACGTGCACGAAGAGCCAGCCTTTGGTCAGGGCATGACGAACACGTGCGAAGTCGAGATGATCCTTCTCGATGACCAAGTGCCTGAGGACAGCTAGCTTGCCCTGTGCATTCTCGTCGACAAATCGCGACAGGTTGTCGATTTCGTCGGTGAGCCGCTCGAGCGGGCGTGGCGAGCAGACCACATGAGCGGCGGCATTGCGTGGGCCTTGAAAGAAATCCCTCAGATGGTTGGTGTGAAGATCCAGGATCCAGGCGTCGTAGGGCAGTGGTGGAAGGATGGTCGAGGCGGCGGCAGCGGGGCTGGGTTTTGCGACGGCGGCGTCTACCTCCCGAGCCAGCGCTCTGCGGCGGATCTCTAGGCGATCCAGATCGATGTTCTGCTCGATTCTATTTCCAACTTTCGAAGACCACGCGAGGGTCGCGCCGAATATGCCACTCAGGGTCACCAGTACGAAGCCCGCCCAAAGAGCCCATTCGAAACCCGAATCGGGCAGCGAAACATTCGAATGCGATAGGAACGCGGCAATAAGGAACAGACCCAGAGTAACGTGAACGCCGCGCCAACGTGACACGGCCTTTGGCGACAGACGGCCCGCCTTCGTGGCGACATGGAAGCAGACTTGCAGGCACATGCCGCCCGCAAGCACCCAGCCGTCGAGATAACGCGGGTCGCGCAGGCTATTGCCGTAGATCCAAACGAGCCAGAACAGGATCCCCGACAGGACAGCGATCAGAGCCGGCAGTAGCGTCTCGCTCCTGAGATATCCCGCCACGCGGAACCTCCACCGACCAGAGTGGCTCGATCGCACCGCGACACCCCTCGCACGGAAGCCAGTGTCCCTGTTCACCGTTCCCCTCCACCAATCAACTCACCGCAGTTCCCCATCGGCCAGCCTCAATCGATCACACCGGCCTGTCTGGCCTTGCCTTTGAACGTGTCCGGCTTGGGTATGAGGCTATCGAGACCGGCCATCGTGGCGCCGTCGTACTTCTGGGTGATGCGCAAGATCTCTTTCGACACCCCGTCAGCCGCGGCCGTCAGCGCGCGCTCGTTGTTGAGCATCAACCCGGCCGAATGAGCGAGTTCCACGATCTTTGCGATTTCCGGCACCTCCGGTGCCGCCTTCGCTGCCGCGGCAAGTTTTTCGCGCGCCCGATCGGCACGGCTGGCCATCTCGAACGCATAGACCTTTCTCGTGGTCGCCCTGCCGATGGCGCGCAAGGCCGTCTCGAGTTCCACTCCGAGGCCAACAAGAAGTAGCATCCGCTTGCGTGCAGCGTCGGCCACCTCGTTCACCTTGCCCTTGGAGTGCCAAGTGTTGTGCCTGACCTCGCCCTGCGACCAGGAAATGAGATCGAAGGCGCTGCCGCTGCGATGACCGCCCTTGTTCACGAGTTCTTCGTTGGGAACGACGTGGCAGCCGAGGCAGTTCTTCGCCAGTTGATAGAGGGCCCGTGGCCGGATCATTCCCTTCGCTTCGGCGAGCTTCCACCGCGCCTCTGATTCCTGCTTGTTTTCGGTTTGCGCCGTCTTGCCGCTGTACCCGGAGTGGACTTTGATCCATTCAGCGCTGGCCCCATGGCACGACTCACAGGAGATGCCCGAGACCGTCTCGTCCAAACCGCTCTTGTTCTGCACCGTAAAGTGACAACCAAGGCACAGGCTCTCTGATTTGACGCGCCGAACCCCCAATCTCTGTGCGATGGCATTCGCTTCGGCGTTGCGTGGCATTTCCTGGAAGGTCTTGAAATGATGTGTCGCTTTCCACGCCGCGGCCTCCTGCTTGTGACATTCGGCACAAGCATTGGGGCCCGAGATCTTGGCCCGATCCGGTGAACCCGCGCCGTAGGCGGCAAACCCCGTCAACATCAGCAATCCTAAGAGCAGGAGCGCATATCGCGAGCCAGCTCTGCTCATCTCGGGCCGCATCGGCTCGGGGCTATCGGCTCTTTCGACCACGACCCCTCCCTTGTCTCTATTGTCCCGTGTGCGGATGCATCGGCTTGATCTGCCGGTGGCAGTGGACATGACTTACGAATGCTCATTGTCCAGCGGGAATGCCCGCAAGCCACCCCGTGGCACGTGTCAGCATTCCTTTTCCAGGCTTTGCTTCGGCGGCAGGCAGGAACGGATCTGCGTGGCACACCACGCCAACATGCGCCGCTATCGACTTCATGGTTTCGACCATGCTCGGCGATCCACAGGCATAGAGCACATCGGTCGGCACGAGCGGGGGCAGGTAGTCGGTGGGTCGCCCGGGCCAAACGACATTCGGCTTGCTTTGCTGATTGCTGCACACCGGCACCACGCGAACATTCGGAAATGCAGCCAACCGCGCCAGAGCCGGGCCCATGTAGAGCGATTGCAGCGTGCGTCCCCCGACGATGACCATCAAGTTGCGTTGGGGCGCTTCGCGAAGCGCCGCGACGGCGATCGACCAGATCGGGGCAAAGCCGGTGTTCGTCGCGACACAAATGATCCGACCCGGCTGATTGGCCCGGAAATACGCCGAGCCATAGGGCCCAGTCAGCTTCACCCGATGCCCCAGCTTGATCTGTCTCCCGAGCGCGGCGGTTACCCGCCCATCCGTCATTTGCCGGATATGAAACCAAATTTTTCGCGTGTCTGAGCTGCCGTGAACCGGAAGTGTGATGCTGTAGGGCCGGCTCGGGAAGCCATCGAAGCGCACTTTCGCATATTGTCCCGCGCGTGAGGGAAGCGCGCGGCTTGGCGTAATGCCGACTTCAAGCACTTCAGACGAAAGGCGCTGCAGGCTGCTCAGTACGCAATCGACAGTACGAACTCGCACTGCGTCGGCCTTTTCGACGACCGCATCGCCAGCGATCCGACATTGGCAGGCATGAACGATCCCAGGTTCGGCACCCAATCCTCCGCGTACATCTCCCGACAATAGCCGAACGCAGCAAGTTCCGCAGTGGCCGGCGCGGCAGTCATAGGGGATCTCGATGCCATTCCTCAACGCGGCGTCCAAAAGCAGCTCGCCGCGGCCCGCCCGAAAGCTCTTCCCATTCACAGTGATCTGGAAAACCGTCATCGCCTAATCCCTTCAAGCTTCGCGTATTCCAGGCGTGGTCGGTCGCGACGACCCCCTCGCGGCCTTGCGCCAGGGTCCGCCGTGCCGCAACAGCCGCGGGCCGACCGCCACCCCGACCGGTGGCCGGCCCACGTGCGGCTATCCGACTTTGTTGGAATTCCCTACCCATCGTCATGCAGGCCAGGTCAATATCTCTATTTTGCATAAACACAGCATATCGTTTTCGTTTGCACTCTCCCTATCAGTTCAGACAGTGACCATTTGATGACCTTGCCAGCCAGACAATTCCAATGCTTCGATATCGCCTATCGGAGTAAATCAATTGAGCAGTGATCACAGGTTCTGTTAGACGGCATGATTTTTCTTATCTGCACAAACCAGATCACGCACCTCGATGAGGGTTTCAGTTTGAGCATTTCAACACCTCGCAACGAGAATAACTCGAGTGAAGTACGTCTCACGTGAAACTTCGGATGTTCTTGCTTTGACACCAAGCCAATGGTTCAGCTCAAAATTGCGCTTTGTCATGGTCTTATTCTGGTCATGTTTTGCCTTCCTTTTTCATCCCAGTAATTGATCCCGTTTTTACCAATCGTGAATTTGCTCAATATCGAAACAATAGATTACCGCTACGAACTTGAATTGGGGGCGTTGCCAATGGGACGATTTTCTGGGCTTTGGCTGCTCATCTGCGCCCTTGTGGGCATTTCTCTGATACTGGAGAGCGGTCCGCGCTCCGCGATCGCCCAGTCGCCCGGAGGAGCAGCTGCACGGGAGCCCGGCGCCGGGAAGGCCAACGCACTGGCCGGCGCCGGCGCTCTGGAGGCTCCGGCGCGCGAAACCGTTCTTGCCCAGGCCAAGGATGGCGACGCGATTTCCGCGCTTGAAGCGCTCATCAAAGGGGTAGGAAACAAATCCAGCGCCAATCGAAGTGACCCAAAGCCAATCATCGCAAAAGCCGGAGGCAGTGGCGTCACCGGCACGCTCGCGGACGAGTCGCTCTACCCGACCGCCGCGCAGTGCGGTGAGTGCCATCAGCAGATTTATGACGAGTGGGCATCGTCGCAGCATGCCTACGCTTCGATTTCACCGATGTTCCACAAGTTCGAGCAGAAGTTCCAGACGCTCACCCAAGGTACGGTCGGAACCTTCTGTGTGCGCTGCCATCAGCAGGTCGGCACCCAGCTCGGCGAAGCGCGTGATGCCCCGCTCTGGGAACGCAGCCAGATCTCGCGCGAGGGCGTGAGCTGCATCACGTGCCACCGGGTCCAGGAGCAATACGGCAAAGTCAACGGCGAGCGCCGGGTAGAGCCAGGCAAGATCTATGACCCGGTCTATGGCAGCGGCGAGAAGAGCGTCATCAAGGACGTCCTTGCCAACAAGGATACCTACTCCGTCAAGACCGACCCGAAGGGTCGCGGAAACGACATCCATAAGGGCATGATCACAAATGACCAGATGACCAAGTCGGAGTTTTGCGTCAGCTGTCATCAGGTCGCAGTCAATCTCGGCATCAAGCTCGAAATCGTCTGGGACCAGTATCGCGACAGCCCGGCGCGCAAGGCCGGGGTGACGTGCCAGGACTGCCACATGGGCAAGGTGCCTGGAAAGCCCGAGGGATATGCGATCGGGCCATCCGCAGTGGTCGGCGGCAAGCCCATCAATCCAGGGCGCAAGCACGCCAATCACCGGTTCATCGGCCCTGGGTATTCGATCGCACACCCTGGCATCTTCCCGCACAACCGGAAGGCTCAGGCGATCAAGATCGAGGACTGGCTGCAGTTCGACTGGCGCGCCGGTTGGGGCGCCACCAAGTTCGAGGACAAGGTCGCAGCAGGAAAGTTCAAACCGAGTTTTCCGAAGCGGTGGGCCAGTGCACTCGACCGTGAGGACGCCCGGGCGATCATTGACGAGAACATCGCAAAGCTCGATGAGCGCGACAGGCTCCGCAAACAGGTCATGGAGAAGAGCAGCAAGGTCGATGGTCCGAACATCGAGGGCACCCCTGAGGTCGGCCGGGACTTGGCATTCTCCTACATGATCAAGAACACCAATTCTGGGCACAACCTTCCGTCAGGCTCGCTTGGGGCGCAGCCGCAGCTCTGGGTAAACGTCGCGCTCGTCGATCCAGACGGCCGGAACATCTGGGAGTCGGGTTACGTCGATAGCAACGGCGATATCGCTGATCTGCACAGTCTCGATGTCGCCGCCGGGACCATCAAGACCGACCAGCAGCTGGTGCATTTCCAGACCAAGTTCTTGACCACCAACCTCAAGGGCACGGATCGCGAGATGTACCTGCCGGTCAACTTCGACATCGATCCGCTGCCGCATCTGCGTCCGCCAGGCATCCCGACCACGGTCCTCAATCACCCTCCGCTCGTGCGCATGGAAAATCACTCGCTGCCACCGCTCGGGGAGAAGGTGGCGCGATACCGGGTGCCGGGCGGGCTGATTTCGAAACCGGGCAGATACCAGCTCCTCTTCCGAATGCGGAGCCGCGCCGAACCGATCTACTTCATGCGCTTTGTCAGTGCCACCAAGGAAATGGAGAGAAGCATGAATGATCGCATAATGAACTTCCACAGCTTCGCCGCGACGATCGACGTGAAAGGCTGATCATCGGATTGCGGCCGCTTCGGATTGGGGATCCGAAGGTGGTTCAAGGCAACAGGCTCCAGGCCTCGACTCTGGCCGGAGTTACGACGTGGGGGACTTCAAATGACGAATGCCACAAATGGCCATCCGCGTTTCAGCGCTGGTGCCATGCCAGCCGCCTTTGCGCTGGCTGCTGGTGGTTGCTTTTTCGTTTCAGGCCCGGTTGCTGATCGCGCGATGGCCGGCGAAAACACCAGCGACGTGCCGAAGAACGAGACGTGGATTGCGAAATCGTTCCGCCCTGGCCCCGAGTACAACGGCAAATACGATCCCGAGGAGCAGGTGGAAATCTACGGCGGCAAGGTTGCGGTCGAACCTCCACGACCGCTTCTCGAGATCGGCCGGGAACAATACACGTCCGGCATCTACGACCCCAGCAGTACCATACTCGGTCAGTTGAACCCGCTGATGCCCGGCCTGTCGGTCTACGGCGACTGGCGCACAGCAGTCGCCTACAACAATAATAACGGCAAGGATATCGCCCAGTTTGCGACACGGCTGAACCTCGATGTCGACATCAAGATCACCGCGACCGAACGAATCCACGCCTTCTTCACGCCGTTTCAAGAGAACAATGTCAAATTCACCCGCTTCGAGTTCGGCGGCGGCGATGGCAACGAGAAGTTCAACTTCGAGTTTGATCCGAACCCGCAGACACTGTTTGCCGAGGGCGACGTCGGGTCCATTTATTCGGGCCTTGTCGGACAGGAAGCAGATTTCGACCTGCCGTTCTCGGTCGGTCTGTTCCCGCTGTTCCTGCAGAACGGGATCTGGGCGAACGATGCAATCCTGGGCGGCGCCGTCAGCCTCACAGCCAGGAATTCACGGAAACTCGGGCTCTCGAACTACGACATCACGTTCTTTGCCGCGTTCGACAACGTCGACAACGCCAGTCTCGTCAGGGAGAAAGGGGTTATCGACAATCACAGCGCCAATCTGTTCGGCATCGCGACCTTCATCGACGCCTTCAGTGGCTATATCGAAGCGGGCTATGGCTACATCCAAGGGCTGGCCGAGCGGGATGAGGTCAACGAACACTACCTGACCGCCGCCTATACCCGGAGATATTCCAATCTCCTGTCGAACTCGACCCGGCTGTTCGCCAATTTCGGTGAAGACAGCACTGGGAGCACCGACGGATTTGTCATCATCTCCGAGAACAGTCTGATTACGCACCTGCCGAGCACCCTGCTTCCGTACGTCAACGCCTTCGTCGGCTTCGGCAACCCAAAGCCGCTGGTCGACGGGAACAAGGCCGGCATACTGAAGAACGTCGGCATCAACTTCGAGACCGACGCGCTGACCGGCTATCCGAAGCTCGACGACACGGGATCCAACACGTGGGGCGGAGCGATCGGTCTGCAGTATCTCTTCGATCTCAACGAGCAACTGGTTTTCGAGTTCGCGATGGTGCAGCCGTTTGAAAACGACGGCATCGGCGCCAAGGATTCCCAGTATGCTTTCGCGGTCCGGTATCAGGTGCCGATCAGCAGGGCTTGGCTGTTTCGTGCCGATGCCACGTATCAAATTCAGGAAGGTGTCGAGGACAACTTCGGCGTTCGCACGGAGTTGCGCCAGAAGTTCTGAACGAAACGACCGGGCGGTACAGACCGCCCGGCCGGTCGTGACGCAATAGAGAGTTTATGATCTCGTTCAGAGCGGCCGGAGAATCGCCGCAATGTGGAGATCCACATCGTCATCGACCAGAGATTGATACTTCGTCATGTTAAATGCGCTGCGCTGGATCCGTGTCGTGGCGACAAACTTGCGCGCGCCAACATCATATTTCAATGCGGGATCGTCGTGCGGCACGAGTAGGACATTAAGCGTCACAGGCTTGGTTACTCCATTGATCGTGATCTCCCCCGACACGGCAGCCTCACTTGCGGAGATCGCACGGACGGCGAGACTTTTGAAAGCGATCACAGGCGATGTGTCGACGCTGAAAAAGCCTGAACCCTTGAGCTCACTGTCGACGATAGGCTCCCCGGTAGCCAAGCTCGCCGCGACAATCGACGCAGTGATCGTGCTTTTTTCCGGGGCGGCTTCGTCGAAGTCGAGTGTGCCGCTGACCGTGGTGAAGCGGCCACGTTGCGTGGCATACAACATCTTGTAAGTGAACGTGACTTCTGTACGGCGCTGATCGAAGACGTATCGACGGGCCTGCGCCGGCAACGCCGAAACCATGATCGATGAAAGGACCAACAGGGCGCTGAGTGAAGACCGCAAAGGCAATGCGATGACCGCTGGCTGCGCCACGGCCGCCGATGCAAGCATGCAGGGCTTGCACAACGCACGAGGACGTCCGGAGTTTCGAACATCGGCACGCAAGGGCAGGATGTTCATCATGTTTCCTTTCGCACATCATGCAGATGAAACGGGTCCTCGGTGGCGGAATGGGTCAGGGCGTGCACGGCTTCGGATGTCTCATCTTTCACGGCTAGGGCGCCGATGGCGGCAAGCCTGCCGCAGATTGCAATTGCAAGGGGGCAAAAATGTTCGCAATTTAGATCAAACGTAGCTGTTGCCATCACGCGTTCCCCCACGCATTCATGTCGAGTACGTCTGCTCGCTCGAGACTACACATCCTAGACTTTCCAGTGTTTCGACTTGGAATTATTCTCGACCGCTATTTGAACGATCACTAGAGCATTCGTACAATGGCAATAATTTGACTGAGAAATGCTCACGAGAATTCATTCTCGTTGGTTTAACCGAAAGCTGTCACCACTTTTGATAAGCGCCTCTTGGCTAGACTGGCGAGACGAGGGGTCTTGATATTTCTTCTGGTTTTCTGGATATTTGTCGACGTGGCGTCGATTTGCTGACGACTTGAAAGGCTGTACAAGAACAGTAATCACCTGACAGTCGCCACCGCCAACTGATGGTCAGATGGTGGGGTGCGGGACTTCGGGTTGGTGTGTTGCTTTGAGCTCCTTCAGCTGTTGCGGTCTTGCCTTTCTGGGCAGTCCGTCCTTGAACGCTCGATCAGGCGTCCAACCGAACATGTCGCGGCCGGTACAGGCGAAGGCGCTCACCCGTCGACATCAGTCCGACCTGACCCTCTGAAATCAGGCGCCGGCTGGCTGCAAGAGGCCGGGTGCGGCGACGCGACCAACAGACAAGCTTGGTTCTCGCAGGATTGCCTTGTCTCAGTCGGCGTACTGATGCGCCTGATGTACGCGACGCGTCGCGACCACGGTGAAACCAACAGGTTGCACTCAGTATATCGTCGGCACATGCATGTCGGCCGGCACAGGCTCACGCTCGTATTCAGGGTTGCGCACACGCTCGGGCAGGATCACCGGCGACCGCTCGATTTCCTGGTAGGGGATCTGCGACAGCAGGTGATGGATACAATTGAGACGTGCGCGCTTCTTGTCGTCGGCTGGCACCACCCACCATCGCGCCTCGGGGATATGGGTGCGCTCCAGCATCTCCTCCTTGGCCTTGGTATAGTCTTCCCAGCGCCGTCGCGACTCGAGATCCATGGGCGATAGCTTCCACTGCTTGATGGGGTCCTTGATGCGCATGTCGAACCGCAGTTCCTGCTCCTCGTCGGAGACCGAGAACCAGTACTTGATCAGGATGATGCCGGAGCGGATCAGCATCTTTTCGAACTCGGGCACCGAGCGGAAGAACTCATCCACATCATGCTCGTTGCAGAAGCCCATCACGCGCTCGACGCCAGCCCGGTTGTACCAGGAGCGGTCGAACAGGACGATTTCACCGCCCGCCGGCAGGTGCGAGATATAGCGTTGGAAGTACCATTGCGTGCGCTCGCGTTCGTTCGGCGCGGGAAGAGCGGCCACCCGGCAGACACGGGGATTGAGCCGCTGCGTGATGCGCTTGATGGCACCGCCCTTGCCCGCCGAATCACGGCCCTCGAACAGCACCACGACCTTGAGCTTTTCGTGCTGCACCCAGTCTTGCAGCTTGACCAGTTCGCGCTGCAGGCGGAACAGCTCCTTGAAGTAGAAGCCGCGGGCGAGCGAGCCGTCATCGGGCGGCGGGCCTTCGCGGAAATCGACGAGTTCCCCGAGCCGCTCGTCGTCGAGCTCCATCTCGAGTTCTTCGTCGAAGCTGTCCTCCATCTCGGCGCGGTGCCGATCGGTCCACTGCTTGCTGCCGCCCGCCGTATCATTGCCCATTGCTTTGTCCCTTCTGGATCACCCAGCGCGATGTCACGGACCAAGTGTTACAGGCGTGTGACAGCACGCTGGCGGCACCGCGCCG
>PEQZ01000044.1 GCA_002928395.1 Hyphomicrobium sp. | reverse complement strand
GCGAGCTTGGCGATCTCACGCTCGAGCGAGCGCACGCCCGCCTCGCGCGTATAGCGTCGAATGATCTCCTGGATCGCACTATCCTCGACCACCCACTCGCCCGGCTCGAGTCCATGGGCCGAGGTCTGCTCCGCGATCAGATGACGCTTGGCGATCTCGACCTTTTCGTCTTCCGTGTAGCCGGCGAGCCGGATGATCTCCATGCGATCCATCAGGGCCGGCGGGATGTTGAGAGTGTTGGCCGTGGTCACGAACATCACGTTCGAAAGGTCATAATCGACCTCGAGGTAATGGTCGGCGAAGGTGCTGTTCTGCTCAGGGTCAAGCACTTCCAGCAGGGCCGCCGCAGGATCGCCGCGGAAGTCCTGGCCCATCTTGTCGATCTCATCCAACAGGAAAAGCGGGTTCGTGCGCTTTGCCTTCTTCATCGACTGTACGACCTTGCCCGGCATCGAGCCGATATAGGTGCGACGATGGCCGCGGATCTCGGCCTCGTCACGCACGCCGCCGAGCGACATGCGCACGAATTCACGCCCCGTGGCGTTGGCGATCGACTTGCCCAGAGAGGTCTTGCCGACACCGGGCGGGCCGACGAGGCACAGGATTGGGCCCTTGAGCTTGTTGGTGCGCGCCTGCACGGCGAGATACTCGAGGATGCGTTCTTTGACCTTCTCCAGGCCATAGTGCTCCTTGTCGAGCACATCCTGGGCCTCGGCCAGATCTTTCTTGACCTTGCCCTTGATGCCCCACGGGATCGACAACAACCAATCGAGGTAATTGCGCACGACCGTGGCTTCAGCCGACATCGGGCTCATCTGCTTGAGCTTCTTCAGCTCTGCGAGGGCCTTGTCCTTAGCCTCCTTCGACAACTTCGTGTTCTCGATCTTCTCCTCGAACTCGGAAATGTCGTCACGCTCGTCGTTGTCGCCAAGCTCTTTCTGGATCGCCTTCATCTGCTCGTTGAGATAGTACTCGCGCTGCGTCTTCTCCATCTGACGCTTTACGCGCGAGCGGATCTTCTTCTCGACCTGAAGGACCGAAATCTCGCTCTCCATGAGAGTGAACACACGCTCGAGCCGGTCCGAGATCGTGGTCACCTCGAGGACATCCTGCTTATCGGAAATCTTGATCGCAAGATGAGAGGCTATGGTGTCGGCGAGTTTCGAATAATCTTCGATCTGGGTGATCGTGCCGAGCACCTCGGGCGAGATCTTCTTGTTGAGCTTCACGTAGCTCTCGAACTGCGACACCGTCGAGCGGGCGAGCGCCTCGATTTCGTCTTTGGTGCCGACGGTCTCGGCAACACGCTCGACCTCGGCTTCGAAGTAGTCGGGATTGTCTGTGTAGCGCACGATCTTGGCGCGCGCTGTACCTTCGACCAGCACCTTAACGGTGCCGTCTGGCAGTTTGAGCAGTTGCAGGACCGATGCGAGCGTACCAACCTGGTAGATGGCGTCGGTGGCCGGATCGTCATCGCCAGCATTCTTCTGCGCGGCAAGCAGGATCTGCTTGTCGGCGCGCATAACCTCTTCGAGCGCGTTGATCGACTTCTCGCGTCCGACGAACAGCGGCACGATCATGTACGGAAAAACGACGATGTCGCGCAGCGGCAGGACCGGATACAGCTCCTTGCCACCTGCCTTCTCGCGCGTCTTGTTGTCTTCGCTCATGGCGATACCCAATCCTCGTGTGCGCTGTGGCGGGCAGGTTCCGCCGGCAGCCAGTGTTGATCGTCTCAGACCTCGCTTCGATCCAGGAACCCCGCGCCTCGACGGCCGCGACGCTCCTGATCCTCAACCTTCGACGAGGGCCCTGGCTTGCTGCAGGCGGCTTGGTTCTGCGATGTGAAATCCAGGACCAGATCCGACCCGCAAAATCGCCTTTGGAGGAAAATGGGAACTTACGGGCCGCAAACAAGTCCACTCTCACGCAGCTTCGCCCAAAGTGTCCCCCCTATCCTTCGTGAAAGGAACACCCAACACCTGTCACGAGGCGTTCGAACCCTTTTCCTCGGCGCGATCCGAATAGATGCGCAGCGGGCGTGCCGATCCCTCGACGACCTCCGGCCCGATCACGACCTCCTCGACGCCCTTGAGGGTCGGGAGATCGAACATCGTCTCCAGCAAGATTGCCTCCATGATCGAGCGCAAACCCCGGGCTCCCGTTTTGCGATCGATGGCTCGGCGGGATATGGCGCGCAGTGCGTCATGGGTGATCGTGAGCTTCACGTCCTCCATCTCGAACAGCCGCTGGTACTGCTTGACGAGCGCGTTCTTCGGCTCGTTGAGAATCTGGACGAGGGCAACTTCGTCGAGATCTTCCAAGGTCGCGATAACCGGCAAGCGGCCGATGAACTCGGGGATGAGGCCGAACTTCAACAGATCTTCCGGCTCGACTTCTCGCAGTATCTCACCCGTGCGGCGTTCGTCGGGGCCCATGACGCGGGCGCCGAAACCGATCGACGTACCCTTGCCGCGGCGCGCGATGATCTTTTCGAGACCAGCGAATGCGCCGCCGCAAATAAACAGGATGTTGGTCGTGTCGACCTGCAGGAACTCCTGTTGGGGATGCTTGCGGCCGCCTTGCGGAGGCACCGACGCCACCGTGCCTTCCATGATCTTCAGAAGCGCCTGCTGCACGCCTTCGCCCGATACGTCCCTCGTGATCGACGGGTTGTCAGACTTGCGGCTGATCTTGTCGACCTCGTCGATGTAGACGATGCCTCGTTGCGCCCGCTCGACATTGTAGTCAGCGTTCTGCAGAAGCTTGAGGATGATGTTCTCGACGTCCTCACCGACGTAGCCGGCCTCCGTCAACGTCGTCGCATCCGCCATCGTGAACGGTACATCGAGGATTCGCGCCAACGTTTGCGCCAATAGTGTCTTGCCGCAACCGGTCGGACCGACGAGCAGGATGTTGGACTTCGCCAATTCCACGTCATTATTCTTGGCGGCATGATTGAGCCGCTTGTAGTGATTGTGAACCGCGACCGACAGCACGCGCTTTGCGTGGGACTGACCGATGACGTAACTGTCCAGGACACCACAGATTTCCTGCGGGCTTGGCACACCGTCGCGCGACTTCACCAGCGTGTTCTTGTTCTCTTCGCGGATGATGTCCATGCAGAGTTCGACGCATTCATCGCAGATGAATACGGTCGGCCCGGCAATGAGCTTACGCACTTCGTGCTGGCTCTTTCCGCAGAAAGAGCAATACAGCGTGTTTTTTTCCTGCGCCATTCGTCGTCTCACCCTTTACCAGGGAACGGTCGGCACCTTTGCCGATCCAGGCCCTTGCCCTGAATTTTCTGGGCCTGCTGCCAAGCCCGCCGCAGGGCACTGCCGAGTCCACCGAAGTCGATCTGAGCACGCTAGCGTTGCCGAGATCAAGAATGGATTAATGCCCCGTCCACCACAGTAAGTCAGGTTAAGATACGTTTACCTTGCACCTGTGGTATTATGGCTCAGGTGGTTCGGGCCGATTTGCAACAGTTTTCGTGAAACCGACTGTTGTCCGTAACGCTGGCGCAAGGCAATTATTTCGCAACCCCCGGACCAAGTCACCCGCTCTGTCCAACAGCGACGTTGGGCAAGTGAGCACCAGCATCCGCCACGCCTGAACCGAGCCGGAGTATCAGACCCAGAATGTGGGATCACGAGCAGTGTTGCCTGCCGCGACCTTCACATCACGCCATCAGTTGTTCTTGCTGTCAGCCGTTGCCTCGGGAATCTCGTCGCGGCTCTGCAGAACTTTGTCGATCAGACCGAATTCTTTGGCCTGCACGGACGTCATGAAGTGATCACGATCCAGCGTGCGCTCGATGACTTCATACGGTTTGCCCGTATGCTTGACGTAGACTTCATTGAGTCTACGCTTCATCTTGACGATATCTTCGGCGTGCCGCTCGATGTCGGACGCTTGGCCCGAGAATCCACCTGACGGCTGGTGCACCATGATGCGCGCGTTGGGCAGCGCATAGCGCATACCTGCCGTACCGGCTGCGAGCAGCAGTGAACCCATGGAAGCGGCCTGGCCGATGCACAGCGTCGCGATCGGACAGCGGATGAACTGCATGGTGTCGTAGATGGCCATGCCCGATGTCACCACGCCGCCGGGCGAGTTGATGTACATCGAGATTTCCTTCTTGGGGTTCTCACTCTCGCAATAGAGGAGCTGCATGCAGATCGAGGCCGCCATGTGATCCTCAACCGGACCCGTCACAAAAATAATGCGTTCTTTCAAAAGCCTGGACGGAAGGTCATAGCCGCGCTCACCGCGGTTGGTCTGTTCGACGACCATCGGCCAGAAGGTATTCGTCAGCGTTGCGACGGGATCGCGCATGGGACTTTCAATCTCCTGATGATCCGGACGGGGTGACTAGACGCGTCCGGGATTCCGGCTCCACCGAATCGGAGCCGGGCACTCCCAAACATGAGCATAGGACCAAGGCGCCGCAAGGGCTCGATCATGCCTCGTTCGTGGCTTCTACCGCTTTCATGAGTTCGTCGCGGCTCACTTGTCGCTCGGAAATCTTGGCTTGGCTCAAAACGAAGTCCACAACCTTGTCCTCGAAGATTGGCGCGCGCAGCTCCGCGATCGCGCCGGGCGTCTTCTCGAAATATTCGTAGACCATCTTTTCCTGGCCGGGGAAGCGACGCGCATGCTCGATGAGTGCGCGCCTGAGTTCGTCCTGCGTGACCTGGATCTTGTTCTTGTCACCAATGTCGCCGACCACGAGCCCCAGCCGAACCCGCCGCTCGGCGATCAACCGGTATTCGGCGCGCGCTTCTGCTTCGGTCTTGCCCTCGTCGGCGAAGGTCTTGTTCTGATCCTTGAGCGACTTCTCGAGTTGACCCCAGATCTGGTTGAACTCGAATTCGACCAGCGATGGCGGCAGGCCGAACGCGTACATCTTCTCGAGTTCGTCGAGCAGCTCGCGCTTGAGCTTCATGCGTGCCGCGCCTTCGTATTCCTTCGCAATCCTCTCGGAGACGGCCTCCTTCAGTTTTTCCGCGCTCTCGAGGCCGAGCGTGACGGCGAACGCATCATCGATCTCGGGCTTGACCGGGCCGGCCACTTCGCTGACCTTGACGTCGAACACGGCGGCCTTCCCGGCCAGGGTTTTGACCGGATACGCTTCGGGGAACGTCGCGTGGATCGTGCGTTCCTCACCCGACTTGGCACCTTTGAGACCATCTTCGAAGCCGGGGATCATATTACCCTGCCCGAGAACAACGCCCATGCCTTCGCCGGTTCCGCCCTCGAAAGCCACGCCATCGATCTTACCTGCGAAATCGATGGTGACGCGGTCGCCGTCGCCCGCAACCCGGCCGTCTTCAGCCAGGAACGTCATGCTTCGGGTCGCGATATCGTCCAGTGATTGGTTGAGCGTCTCTTCGTCGACTCCGGCGACCAGTCGCTCGAGGTTGAGCGTCGTAAAATCCCCGACCGGAATTTCCGGCAGCACCTCGAAACTCATCGAGTAGGCGAGATCCGCCTTACCTTCGATGACCTGCTCCATGGTGTCTTTTCCGCCAACCAGCTCGATGTTCGGCCGAAGCGCCGGACGCTCCTTGCGCTCGGAAATAGCTTGCGAACTGGTCTCGTTGACCGCCTTCTCCAGCACTTCGCTCATGAGCGACTTGCCGTAGAGCTTGCGGATGTGAGCCATGGGCACCTTGCCCTTGCGGAAACCCTTGAGCTGGACCTGGTCCTTGATCTCATCGAGCCGCTTGTCGAAGCGCTCGGACAACTCGCCGGCGCCGACCACGACCGTGAGAGTGCGCTTCAGGCCGTCGTTGATCGTCTCGGTAATCTGCATGTCGGCAACCTACTCGGCTTGTTGGAGTTATCTTGAATATTCTGAGCGGACCGGACGCCCCGGCTCGCCATTCTGGTCTGATGCGGCTCGTGTCATGCGGCAAGACTGGTGCGGGCGGAGGGACTCGAACCCCCACGGCCTAAGCCACCAGAACCTAAATCTGGCGTGTCTACCAATTCCACCACGTCCGCGCCTTGCCAGCGTGCAACCTTCAGACCGCGCTAGCCTCGGATATTGCCATGCGCAGCCGTTCGTCAGCGCTGCACTCCGGCCACACGATCGTCTCGCCGCGCCACGGGCCGCACCACGGAACGTCTATCACGGCGGAGCGATCACCATGCTCGCCGTCCCGATGGCTTGCGCGACATATATCTGGCACCCTCGTGGAAGATCAATCGGGATTATTGGTGACCGCTGTCGCTCTGAGTTGCTGGCGCCCCATCGCGCCAAGCTACACGAGAATCATAAGCTTGCTCGTGTTCCTCATGGTTCCGACATTTGCTCTCGACGGTGCGGCTGAGGGAAGCAAATGCCGGAACGAAAGAGAGCGCAAATAAGTTATTGATATTGTTGTGTTTTATACATTGCGCTTGATTTCGAGGCCAGCCGCGAGAAGGAACCACACGTCGGTTGCGCTACACTGGGTTCAAGAATGCCCTGTACTTTGAGGACGGTCTGGCGACCAGAACAGGCCGGACCCACGGGTCCAGCGTCTCAATTTGGAAATGTGAATTCCGGTGTGTACTCGTCGGGACATCCATTGCATGGCCTTGGCAAGAATTCCAACCGGGCATCACACCTGAATCACACATGGAAACATCGGCTTACCGAGCGTCAGGGGCGTTCGCTCCCCACTGCGTTGCGGAACTATGCCGCTGTCCCGCTCAACAGCATCCGCCCTGGTCAGTAGAGGCCTCGATACGACAACCGCGGGATGACGAGCTGACGGGCCATCGGGGGAGGAAGTGTGAGGCGGCGACGAGACGTGGGCAAGGGGAGGAGCGGGAAACCGCCGACAGGGGGAAGGTCGTCCGCCGCGGCCCCATCCCCTCTCAATCCAAGGCCCCGCCCCCCTCAACCCGACCTGATAACAATCCCACGTCCGAAGCGATGTCGTGCTCGGAGGTTTGACTGAGGTGTTGCCCAAAGCGGATAAGGGCGTCACGAGACGTGAGCGCAGCGAATGGGTCCACCTGGTCGCCGTCAATTCGAGGCGAGGTGAGACTTCAAGAAATCGATCATGACCCTGACCTTGTTCGGCAGATAGGCCCGGCTCGGGTAGACGAGCCAAGCGGCTGTCTCAAAAGTCGTCGCCGTCACGTCATGTCTCGGAAAGACGTCACGCAGCCGGCCTGCAGCAATGTCGGCGTCAACCAGCCAGTCGGGCAGCATTGCAGGACCGAGGCCGGTTATCGCCGCGTCGCGCAAAGCACCGGCGGGCGCGAGAGTAATGTCACCCGCAATCGGCACCTCTACAATAGGGCCCCTCTTCCGGTCGCGGAACAGCCAACGCTTGCGAAAGCTGGGCAGGTTGAAGAGCAGAACACGGTGCTTTGCGAGATCGGCAGGCGCGACTAGTCGAGGCGCCGATTTGAGATACCCCTTGCTTGCAACGATACGATAGCGCGTGTCCATGAGTTTCGCGGCGATCAAATCGCCTTCGATCGTCGGCGCGAGACGAACGGCGAGATCGATCCGGTCGGTGATCAGGTCGACGTTGGCGTCAGTGAAGACCCCTTCGACTGCAAGCTCGGGATAGTTGGTCCGAAACGCCGGCAACAGCGGCACGAGCACCTTCTGCCCGAACGTCGCTGACGTCGAGATGCGCAGCAATCCGCGCGGCACCGATTGCGCGTTCTGGATGGCAGCGTTAGCGCGGCGCAATTCGTCTATCAGCGGCTCAATACTCGCGAGATAGAGTGCGCCGGCCTCGGTGAGCGTGACGCGCCGTGTGGTGCGCTGAAACAGCCGCACACCAAGCTCTGCTTCGAGTTCGGCGATGCCGCGCGACACAGACGACGGGTCGACGGCAAGATCCTTGGCGACGGTTGCGAAGTTGCCGCGACGGGCAACGGCCAAAAACAGTGTCAGGTCATCAAACTTCATTCATGCAAAATACGCACGAATTTGATGCATCACAACCGATTTATCCTACAGCCGGCTGGACGTAGCTTTTCGGAGACGGACGATGCCGAACGCAAGGGGGTCCGCTCTTTTCGCGAACAGGAGTTGGACATGAATTCCATGGACTTCTGCAGATATCGACACCCTCCGCAGCGCCGATGCCCGCTGTCGAAAAGAGCGAGCAGGAATGAGGTTTCGTCCCGACACAGAACGCCATCTTAGACCAGAGCTCCGCGGCATCCAGCCGGACAAACCAGCCCTCGCGCCCACGAACATGAGCACGAACCCGGAGCAGAACCCGACGGCCGGCTCCGCAGTCACGAAATCAAGGAGTTCCACCGATGACCCGACTACTTCGCATCGACGCCAGCGCCCGCAGCGAGGATTCCGTCTCGCGCCAGATCGCCGACTATTTCGCCGCCCGTTTTTCGGTTGCCCCAGGCAACGCAATCGCAATTCGCGATCTCGTCACCGCACCGATCCCCCACATCGCGAACGTCACTATCAAGGGCTACTACACGCCCACCGACCAGTTGAGCGTGCCGATGAAAGCCGCGACGGCACTTTCCGATCTGCTGATACACGAACTACGCGAGGCCGACGTGCTCCTGATCAGCACACCGATGTACAATTTCTCGATCCCTTCCGCACTAAAGGCCTGGATCGACCAGATCGTGCGCATCGGCCAGACATTTTCCTACGACGGCAAGAGCTTCACCGGAATGCTACCCGGCAAGCGCGCTGTCGTCGTCGTTGCCTATGGTGCCGGCGGCTATACGAACGGCGGCGGCTTCGCGGCGGCGAATTTCGTCGAGCCCTACCTGCGCTTTCTATTGAATTTCCTCGGCATCGCCGATGTGACGTTCATCTCGATCGAGCAGACGACGGCCGACCACGCGACGATCGAAGCGAACAAGCGCAAAGCGATTGCAGCCGTCGATGCTTGGTTCGCCGGACCTGCATTCGCACGCGCGGGCTGAGCGCGCACTGTCCTCTTGGCCGTCGTCCAACGCCTAGAAAGAAAGTTTGACCATGACTCGCATCGCATTCCTCGGCCTCGGCGCCATGGGCTCAAGAATGGCGCAAGCCCTCGTCAGGGCAGGACACGCCGTCACTGCGTGGAACCGCGACCCGGCGAAAGCGCAACTGCTCGCATCAGCTGGAGCGACGATTGCAGGCAGCCCGCGCGCTGCGGCCGCCGACGCCGATATCGTCATCGCCATGGTGCGCGACGACGAGGCGTCTCGCCACGTCTGGCTCGACACGAATACAGGCGCACTCGCTGGCATGAAGCGCGATGCGATCGCTATCGACTGCTCGACGTTGACCATCGGCTGGGTTCGCGAGCTCGCCGAAGCAGCGAAAGAGCACGGCATCGCTTTGCTTGATGCTCCTGTCGCCGGATCACGACCGCAGGCCGACGCGGGGCAGCTCATCTTCATGGTTGGAGGCGATGCTGCGCGGCTGGCCTACGCCGAGCCGGTCTTGAAGGCGATGGGCGGAGCCGTCCACCATGCGGGTGCGAACGGCACCGGCGCAACGGTGAAGCTTGCCGTCAACGCCCTGTTTGCGATCCAGGTATCGGCCATGGCCGAGTTGATAGGACTTCTGAAGCAATCCAGCGTCGACGCCGCCCGGGCGGTCGAGATCATAGGCATGACGCCGGTTGCGAGCACAGCTGTCAAAGGTGCCGCCGCAAGTATGCTGGCGGGCAACTTCGCGCCGATGTTCCCGGTCGAACTCGTCGAGAAAGACCTTGGCTACGTGCTTGCCGCAGCAGCCGGTTACGGCAGCGCAGCCCCCATGACCGAAGCCGCATACAGCGTGATGGGTTGGGCCATGGACGCCGGTTTCGGCTATGACAACCTGACGGGTATCGGGCGTCTCTTCGATCCGCCGCGCGGCAAGCGCGGGGCGGTTCAAAACCATCCTGTCGGGGCTTCCCACCCGCGCTAGGCGTCCGGCCCTTGCGGGAATACACAATGCAACAAGGAGAATTGCACCCTGACCGGTCAGACGGGCGCGGCGATATCAGCGAGTTTGCCTTCGAGGCTTGCGCGGTCGAAGGGCTTCAACAAGTAGTCGTCCGCGCCGGCCGCAAGGGCGCGACTGATGTCCACCGGATCGTGTTCGGTCGTGCAGTAGATGACCGTCGTGCGCTTCGCATCCGGCAAGTTGCGGAATGCCGCGAGAAATTCGAACGGGCTCATCGATGGCATGTGCCAATCAAGCAGGATGACGTCCGGAATATGCTCGCGGCAAAGTTGCAGCGCCTGCTGTCCGTCTTCTGCTTCCGAGACCTCGTATCGCTGACCCTCGATGATGTGCCGCGCCACCTTGCGGATCACACTGGCGTCGTCGGCGACCAAACAGCGCCTCATCGGCAATCCCCTCAATTCGAAAACCACAGCGCCCAGCGCCCCGAAGCGGAGTCTGCCGCGCATTGGTTAATGAGAGGTTGTCTTTCGCGAACCCGAGCCGAATTCCACCCGACCACGAACCGTGCCGGCCGACATCAGGCGGGCTTGGCCGAAAGCAGAATATCGGCACCATCCTTCAAGATCTCGATCCGCATGCCCGCGGTGTCCGCGAGGCGCCACGTGTAGTATGCCTGGATCGTCATCGCATCGAGCTGCGGTTGTGTGGTGCCGGTCACAAAGTCCGTGAGGTACTGCGGCGGCCGGGCACCGGTTCCGCGGCAGCGAATGAGGAAGCTCGGATTTTCCAAGGTTCCGCCCATGGCAACGTCGATTTCGCCGCCGCGCGGCAAGGCCGTGATGGCACTGGCGACCAAGTTCAAGAGCAGCTTGACCTTGTCTTTTCCCATGTAACCAGGGATTCCACGCCAGGCGAGCTTGTGCTTGCCCTGGCCGATGAACCCGCGCGAAATCTGCTCGGCAGTACTGAGGTCGATCATTGCGCCAGCCGATCCGGCGGCACCGAAGGCGAAGCGGGCGAACTGCAACCGTGCCGAAGCCTGCTCTGTCACATTGCGGATGACATCGAGCGCGTAATTCTTGGCATCCTGGTCGTCATCCTCGTCGAGGATTTCCAGACCGTTGTAGATCGCGCCCACCGGGCCGATCACGTCGTGACAGATCTTGCTGGAGATTAATGCTGCGAGTTCAAGATCGGACGGATGCATGCTATGGCTCATTGGGTGCCCCTCACTATCGACACGGACGTTGCGCCACGTGTCGAGGATGTCTCGTTTGGTTGGAGTGGGCGGCGGCTCTGGTGCGCGAGGCACCGACGCGAGCCGAACAGGGGCCGCAACAAATCAGTCAACAACTGATACACGGGCCCCATTGCGGTTGCAAAGCCCGTTAACAAAAGTCTGGCGTCGGCGCAATTTTGCTTGGCCCTTGCGCCATTGCGGCCACGTCGTCTACCCGTCGCGCACAACCTTGAGCGACGAATCACTACACTGGGCGCTGTGGCAGGGAAGCAGGCGCACGACCGGCCGCAGCAGCGAGGTGAGCCATGGACGGGATCGACCACCACGCGCTGGCCGAGGCGCTACTGCCCTCTGTCCTCGAGGCCGGACGCATCGAGCTCGGCTACCTGAAGTCGGGTGTCGTCGTCGAACGCAAGGCCGATGCCTCACCCGTCACCGCGGCCGACCGGGAGGCTGAGGCCGTGCTCGTGGCGGCGCTCGGCCGCATTGCGCCCGGCATTCCGGTGGTCGCGGAGGAGGCGAACGCCGAGGCGGAGGCGGGAACTGCGGCCGAATCCGCACTCACACCGCCACCCGCCGTCAGTTTTTTCCTCGTCGATCCGCTGGATGGCACGCGGGACTACATCGCGGGCCTCCGCGACTTCACGATCAATGTCGCGCTCATCGTGGACACGCAACCTGTCTTCGGGCTCATCTTCGCCCCGGCCCGCGACGAACTTTACGTGACACTCGGTGAAGGGTACGGAGCGTTCGCCCGCGTGCTGTGCGCGGAACCGGCGCCGCGGCTCTGCGATGTTGCATTCGAGCGGCTGGCCACGCGGCCCCCGCCCGCAGATGGGCTCGTCGCACTCATGAGCCCGTGGCGGCCGCGCGAGCCGGTGGATCGCTGCCTTGCGCCATTCAAAGTGCGGGAGTATCGCACCGCTGGATCGTCCTACAAATTCTGTTTGCTGGCGCGCGGCGAGGGTGATGTCTATCCCCAGCCAGGAGCGACCAGCGAGTGGGATACGGCCGCAGGCCAGGCACTCGTCGAATCGGCCGGAGGGACCGTGGCCACGCTCGACGGGCGCCCGCTTGTCTATGGCAAGCGCGAACTCGACTACAGAAACCCGCCCTTCCTGGCCTGGGGACTGAACCGGGGGCTGACCCTGCCTACCCGATAGCGCGCGGGCGTCGCGGACAGTGACAGAACACATTGAAAGCGTGAGCTGATCTGCTTCGGGTGAAAACGGTGCCGGCTGCGGCCACCTTCATTCGGGCCGCGCCTCAGCCACACTTTCGCAACACTTTTTGAGGAATGGTTGAGCAGGGATTTACCTTCCACGGGCCGATTCCTGGCCCAGGCTCAACATTGAGAATGGATAGCCGCCCATGCCGGGACGCTTCAAATTCACCGTTTCGATGATGCGCAAGGCCCGCTGCGGATTGGCCGGCGCCGCGCTGGTTGCATCGACTACCGCCGCCGTCTTCATGCACTCCGCTCCGGCAGTGGCGCAAGAGCCGCTGCCGTGGCGATCGCCGCAAGTCGCCAACGACACCTATCGCCCGCGCGAGTCCTACGGTGGCACCAGCGTCTACCGCCCGGTCCAGTCTGGCCCCTCGGAGGCCGACGGTTCCGCGGGAGGCGCCAACCCCGGCTCGGACGGCGTCTATCGCCCCCGTGGGGGTAACGATGCCTACAGTCCGCCGCCGGCCGCGGGTGGCGATACCTACGGCGGACGCAGCCGTGGCAACGACAACGCGCCACGTCGGTCGGACCAATATGGCGAACCCTATGCGCCGCCGCGGGCGGGAACGCCAGACAGGTACGACGATGGCGAACGCGGCCGGTTTGCCGATCGTGGCCCTGGTGACAACACATTCTCCCAAAGTGAAATCGTCCGCACGGGCCACAGCTTCTTTGGCTCGGTGAGCCAAGGTATGGCCAGTGCCGTCGAGTACGTGTTTCAAAAGGCCGGCCGGCCGAACGGTTACATCCTCGGTGAAGACGCAGGCGGCGCGTTCGTCGCTGGGCTACGCTACGGCGAGGGGCGGCTTTACACGAAGGATGCCGGTGAGTATCCCGTCTATTGGCAGGGGCCGTCGGTCGGTTATGACTTCGGCGGCGAAGGCTCGAAAACGATGGTGCTGGTGTACAACCTGCGCGACCCGTCGGACATCTATCGTCGGTTTGGCGGCGTCCAAGGCTCAGCGTATCTCGTCGGTGGCGTCAGTGTGCAGTTCCAGAAGTACGGCGACGTCGTCCTGGCACCCATCCGGTCTGGCATCGGATTGCGCCTGGGGGCTAATGTGGGCTACTTGAAATACACGCGCAAGCCGACCTGGAATCCGTTCTGAACGCGCGCCGGCTTTGCGGCCGGATCGGACAGGACAGAGCGAGGGCGGCGCCGACAACCGTCATGGGGATCAATTGCGGGCGGGACATCAGACCAGAGGCGGCGTGCTTGAAACCGCAACCGCCGGCGGCTATGGCTATGGCCCGCGAGCGTTGTTTGGCTTCCGCTCTGAACGCCCGCTCGCTCCGCCCCATGGCTGGATACTCGCAGGTCCGCGCTCGTGATCAACATTCTGTCCATCATGTTGGTCACGTTGGGGTTCCTGGTGGCGACACTTCTCGCCCTGCTGCTGGCCCCGGCCTACCGTCGCCGCGCCGTACGACTGACCACCGAGAGCATCAAGCGGTCGATGCCGCTGACCGAAGCCGAGATCCGGGCCGACAAGGACCGCCTTCGCGCTGAATACGCGATCAAACTGCACGAGTTCGAACGCAACCTCGAGACGGCATCGCTCGACGCCGCCCGGCAGTCGGTCGAGATCAATCGGCGGGACGCACTGATCAGCGGGCTCGAAGGTGCGATCGGCAATCTCAAAACCGCCCTCGATGAACACGAGAACGCCCGTCGCGTGCTCGAACACACGGTCATGGATCGCCTGCCGAAGGTCGAGCACCGGCTGGCGGAAGCCAAGAAGCTGCTGTTCCAGCGCGACCGTGAGATATCGATGTTGACGCAATCGGCGGAAAAGCAATCACGCGCGCTCGACGAAGCAACCCAGATCAATACCCAGCAGCGCGACGATATCCACAGGCTGAATGCGGCGATCACGACACGGGCGGCGCGCAACCGCGATGGACTGGGCGACCCGAAATTCGACGGCGAGGTTGCACTGCGGTCGGAGATCGAGGCGCTGCGCGCCAAGACCCGCGACCAGGCGCAGCTCGTCACACGCATGCAGACGCTACTCGTCAGGGCCGGAATCGCCGCCGACGGTGCGGGCTTGAAATCAGCCAACGGCCATAGCCTTGAAGTCGGATCAGATCCCGTCGAACTCGGACGCTTGCGCAGCGACCTTGCCGACGCAGAAGCGGCGTTGCGCGCGGTGCAGTCGCAGGGCACGCTGGCGGCGATGCCTCAGCCATCGGCGCTCGAAACCGAGATCCGCGCACTGAAGGATACGAACCGCGATCAGGCGCAGGAGCTGGCGCGCATCAGGGCCGCGCTTCAGACCTACGAGGCTGGTGCGCTCGATGAGCGCGGCCTCGCAAAGGACAGTAAAATTGCGAGCAAGGCGCGCGTGTCGGCATTGCAGGGAGAGAACGAGGCGCAGTCCGCCACCATCCAAAGTCTCCGCGCCGAGATTGCGGGCGCCAACGAGCGGCTGGCCAGGCAAGCCGCGCACTTCAGAGACGAGATGCGGCGGCTCGGCGCGGGAACATTGCCTGCTTCCGGCGAGGCCCGGCGTGGCAGCTATGCGCCCCCACAGCGGCGTTCGCTGACCGACCGTATCAACGAACCCCGTGCGCGTTCCACCGAAGGAGCGGAACCGGATACGACGACCGATCCCATCGAACCGTTGAAGCCAGTGGCCCGTGTCAGCGCATTCATCGCCCCGGCCCCCGTCGAGAGCGGCGAGGCGGCGTCTGCCAAGCCGGCCAACAGGCCAGCTGAGACAGTCATAAGCGCCGATGCTGCGGATGCGGACTTCGTGAAGCACAAGCCGGGTCGCCGGTCGCGGCTACTCGAACGGCTGGCCGGAACCGACAAGCAGAACGTCTGACACCGTCCGGCTGGCCGCCGCAAGGCTATCGAGCCTTCAGGGCATCTCGAAACTGCCGCGCGCCCGGGTCATGACGGCGCCATCGCGTACTAACTCGGCCACCCCAGTATAAAGGCCACTCGCGAACGCAGTTCCGCGCCGCTTCCGGCCTGCGGCATAGACCGCTATGGCCTTCGGACGCTCGAGCGGCGCGCTCGATCCCTCGGCCGCGAACCCGCCCGGCCCCGAGACAACCACACGAATGTGGTCGCCGGCGCGGCCATTCATCAGCCGCGCATAGAACACCAGCCCATCGCCCATGGGATTGGCGGTCGCGATCCTGTTGCCGCCATGTTCGAGATCGAGCGTCGACGGTATCGCCGCCGCGAACCCCGTCTCGATGAATTCGCCGGCCACGTAGGTGAGCACTTTTGCCGCCGCCTCATCCCACAGTCCCACGGCGGTTGCCGGGTCACGAAGGCAGGCCATTCCCGCCCCGGCCTGCGAAAACGGCTCGACGGGCTTGCCGTCGCGCCGCACCTCGAAGTGCAGATGGGCGAAATCGGCAAAACCCGAATAGCCGACATCACCGAGCCTCGCTCCACGGGCGACCGGTTGGCCTCTTGCGACGGAAACGCTGCCGCGGCGCAAGTGGCAATACTGCGTCTCCCATCCGCCACCGTGATCCAGTACGACCCCATTGCCGCATTCGCGTCCCACGATGGCGCCGGGCCCGGTTTCGCGCATGAGCGCGTCCTCGACCCCGTCGCGAACACCCTTCACAACTCCCGGTGCCGCAGCCAAAACGGCCACCCCTGATTGCGCAGCAGCCACCGAACCCAGTCGAAAATCCACGCCTTTGTGGCCATCATAGCTGGCCGCCGCGCAGGCATAGTCGCGCACGCCCGAGCCGGGATCGATGTCGACATGGTTCTGCACGAAACACGTACGGCCGGGCACACAAGCGACGGGCAGCGACAAGCTGGGCGCATCGGCAGCAGGCAATTGTGGCTCACCCCAAAGGAGGCTGGGGCCAAACAGGACACCCAATCCAACACCGAGGAGACGCACCATCAAAGCCCGAGCCATCTCCAATTGGGTGCCAAATAGGGTCCGCACTGTCAATAAGTCACGACGTTGGGCCAGCTCTTGGCCAGCACTTGGCCCGTCTGGAGACGGGCACCTGAGCAGCGGGCTGATCTCCCGCGAGCGTCCGCGAACATGAGCGGGCGCTGCTCACCACTTGCGCTGTCGCGCGGGCTACTCTAGACACGCCGTCTTCTGTATCTGGCCCGAGTGTGGTGAAATCACCGGGAGACCGCCGGCTCCGGCCCGGCCTGGAGAGAGGCATGCCCGATACCAAACCTGGGGGCGAGACCAAATCCGCCGTTGCGGGACCGGTCGTCGGCATCATCATGGGCAGCCAGTCCGACTGGCCGACGATGAAGCGCGCAGCGGCCGTGCTCGAAGATCTCGGTGTGACGCACGAAACCCGCATTGTGTCGGCGCACCGCACACCGGACCGGCTCTATTCATATGCAAAATCCGCCAAGGATCGCGGCCTCAGGGTGATCATTGCAGGTGCCGGTGGAGCGGCCCACTTGCCCGGCATGACAGCGGCACTGACCCCGCTGCCGGTGCTTGGCGTGCCCATCACTTCGAAGACGCTGTCGGGCAAGGACAGTCTCTATTCGATCGTGCAGATGCCGCCGGGCGTGCCGGTCGGCACCCTCGCCATCGGTGACGCGGGTGCGACCAACGCCGG
>PEQZ01000043.1 GCA_002928395.1 Hyphomicrobium sp. | reverse complement strand
GCCGGCGGCGGACGCACAACGGGCGTTCCTCGCGCGCTTCGAAGCGCTGACCGCAGATCGTTGAATTTCGATCGGTTCTCGCGGACGTCATGCCGGAAGGCCTAACCTTGTGAGCGCTTGAAAATGCCAGCCCAGCGTGCCACCTGCTGCGCACCATGAGGTCGCTCAGAGAGTCGCCACTTTACGCTGAAGGCCGCGGACGAAAACTTCTCGCGGTCGCCCCCATGCGCCATATCGAGCGCGTCATCGGCGACATCGGTGCCACCCACCTCATCAGCGTGCTCAATTCCCATCTGATGCCCTCGACACCCGCTGAGATTGCACCTGATCATCACTTGAAACTTGCGGTCGGCGATCATCCCGACGCCGATGGCGGCTCGCGGCATCCGTTCTCCGAACAAGTCGACGCACTAATCTGTTTCGCGCAAGACTGGCAGGGCTCGTCACCAGTATTGATCCATTGTTTCTCGGGACTCAGTCGATCGACCGCAACGGCCTACATCTTGCTTTGCGCCCTCAATCCGAACACACCAGAAACACTCATTGCCCATCAATTGAGACAGGCCTCTGACACGGCCTCTCCCAACCGAATCATGGTCGCAATTGCCGACCGATCGCTGAAGCGAGCAGGCAAAATGGCCGCCGCACTCGACGCAATTGGCTCCGGATCACCCGCAGCTGAAGGAAATCCATTTTTGTTATCGACCGCGTTCGACGCCCGAATTTCCGAGGTTCAAGAGAAAATTTCCCATCGAATTCACGACATTGCATTAGACTGAGCAAATCTGATGTTCAGAAAATCGCCATTATCGGGCCGTTCTCTTGCCTTCGCGAAGGGAGCACCGCATGACCATCGATATGCAAACGCAGCGAGCCATGACGCGCGGAGATGAGGCCATACGGTCCCATAGCCACGCACCCAGGACAGATTTGGGACGGGTCGAAATCGGTCTCAATGCCGCCATCGTCGCCGTCTCGAACAATGAGCCTGTCGCTCTGATCGTGAGAGAAGAACCGGATGCCGCGGGAGCCACTGACGGCCTGCCATTCGGGCCATTCAATCCGAAAACACATCGCACGCTCGAGAGCGGCCTTCGCTCTTGGGTACAAGAACAGGCGGGGCTGGACCTCGGCTACGCCGAGCAACTCTATACTTTTGGGGATCGCGGGCGGCACGCGGAAGCCGGCGATACCGGACCGCACGTGGTATCGATCGGCTATCTCGCGCTCACCCGCGTCGGCGAAAGTCAGCCGGGCGTCGAGCGCGGCACCTGGCGCAGCTGGTATCAATTCTTCCCTTGGGAAGATTGGCGCAAAGGCCGACCGCAAATTCTCGAAAGCGTCGTCCTGCCGCGATTGAAGGAATGGGCTGATCGCCCGCAACGTCCTGGCGCACCGGCACGTCCCATTCAGCGGGCCGATCGGGTGCGGATGTGCTTCGGCACCGACGGCGCGCTGTGGGACGAGGAACGCGTTCTCGATCGCTACGAACTGCTTTACGAGGCCGGGCTGGTGACAGAAGCCATGCGCGACCGCCCTGAGCTGACGATACCTAGCACGCCATCGGAAACGTTCGGTTCAGGCATGCGTTTCGATCATCGGCGCATTCTGGCCACGGCAATTGGCCGTGTACGCGCGAAAATAAAGTACCGTCCGGTGATTTTCGAATTGATGCCGGACGATTTCACTCTTTTTGAATTGCAGCGGACGGTGGAAGCCATTCTCGGACCGCATCTCCACAAGCAGAATTTCCGCCGGCTCGTGGAAAGTGCAGGCCTCGTGGAGCCGACCGGCGAGGTGCGCACCCGAACCGGCGGGCGCCCGGCAAAACTCTACCGGTTCCGTCGCGAGGTGCTGTTGGAGCGTCCCGCACCCGGAGTCAGGGTCAAAGCCAACCGCGTTTGAGCGTTGCGCCCGGAATCGGCGGCGCGGGACCTCCGTCCCCGTCGCCGGTCCGCACTGACGGCACGATGCTCTCACGGTCGGGCACTTGTCATCGCGCCGTCAAAAAACTGGAGCGAAGCACTGGAAATTGGAGGGCATATCGATTAACTTACGCAGTGACGCAATGCTCAAACAGAGCATTAAAGCGTAAGCGCACCCGGCAGTCGCGGGCTGTTCTTGTGGGTTATATATGCTCAGTTTGAGCACATTTAACCCGCCCGGTCAAGAGGAGAGGGCTATGGCTGTGGGCAATGCGACAACAGACGCGGTTCGCGCCGGCAAAACGCCGACGGCTATAGCTCGGGTTAGACCCAGGCTGCCTTTCACGCCCGAAATCGCGCGCGAACTCGAACCGCTCTACGCCAAGGTCAAGCACGTCGTGACGCCGATGGAGTGGGTGCACTACGCGCCGCTCATCAAGGCTATCAACACGCTGAAGAAAGAACGCAACGCGGTCATCCTGGCGCACAACTACATGACGCCCGAGATCTTCCATTGCGTCGGCGATTTCCGTGGCGACAGCCTGCAACTCGCGAAAGAAGCGGCGCGCACCGAGGCCCGCGTGATCGTCCAGGCCGGCGTCCACTTCATGGCTGAAACGTCGAAGCTCTTGAACCCCGACAAGACGGTCTTGATCCCCGACTTGCGCGCCGGCTGCTCACTTGCCGCCTCGATTACGGGCGCCGACGTGCGCGCGCTGCGTGAGGCCTATCCCGGTGTGCCCGTCGTCACCTACGTCAACACGTCCGCGGACGTAAAGGCGGAGAGTGATATCTGCTGCACATCGTCGAACGCGGTGAAAGTGGTCGAAAGCATGGGCACCAAGCGTGTGCTTTTGATCCCGGACGAGTACCTGTCGAAGTACGTGCAGACCAAGACCAAGGTCGAGATCATCGCCTGGAAGGGCCATTGCGAGGTGCACGAGCGCTTCACCGCCGAGGAGCTCGAGAGCTATCGCAGGGCCGATCCCGGCACAAGGATCATCGCGCATCCGGAGTGCCCGCCGGACGTGATCAAGATGGCGGACTTTACCGGCTCGACGGCAGCTATGATCGACTGGGTCAAGACCAAGCGTCCGCGCAAGGTGATCCTCGTAACCGAGTGCTCGATGTCTTCGAACGTCGCCGCCGAGGCGCCGGACGTGGAGTTCGTGCGGCCGTGCAATCTCTGTCCGCACATGAAGCGGATCAGCCTCGAAGCCATCCACGACAGCCTGCTCTACCTGCAGCATGAAGTGACGATTGATCCTGCCGTCGCCGAGAAAGCCCGCCGGGCCGTCGAACGCATGGTCAATTTGACTTTATGACATCGGTCGACCTGACGAACTGAGCTGCAAGCCGAGACCCACATCTCGGGCCCCCCTTCCCCGCCGAGCTGAAAGGCCGGACATGGCAACCGAGCGCAAGACAAAGAGCAGATCCAAGACGACTGGGACGTTCAGTCGTGCCATGCGTGGCGATGGCGACATCATCGTCATCGGTGCGGGGCTGGCGGGTCTCTTCACGGCGCTGAAACTGGCCCCGTTGCCCGTCACCGTGATCGCAGCCGCGCCGCTGGGTGAAGGCGCCTCGAGCGTGTGGGCACAGGGTGGCATCTCGGCCGCTGTCGGCGACGGCGACACGCCCGCGAAGCACGCCGCCGACACCATCGCGGCCGGCGCCGGAATTGTCGACGACAAGATTGCGCTTGTCGTCGCCGAGGAGGCCCCGGACCGCATCCGCGATCTTTTGGCCTACGGCGTGCCCTTCGACCGCGATCTCGCTGGGCATTTCGTGTTGTCGAAGGAAGCCGCGCACTCGGAAAAGCGCGTCGTCCGGGTGTCCGGCGACCGGGCGGGCGCGGCCATCATGCAATCGTTGATCGCGGCCGTGCGGCAGACACCGTCCATCCGCCTGCTCGAAGGCTACGAGGCGGAAGAGCTGATCATGGGCAACGGGCGTGTCAGTGGGTTGCGCCTGATCCGCTCGGCGGCACGCGGCAACGGCACCTGGGAGCTGATCCCGGCGTCCGCCGTTGTGCTGGCGACAGGTGGTATCGGCGCGCTCTATGCGGTTACGACCAATCCTGCCTACGCGCGCGGTGAGGCGATTGCGTTCGCTGCCCGCGCCGGTGCCGCTATTGCGGATGCCGAGTTCGTGCAATTCCATCCGACTGCGCTCGACGTCGGTCTCGATCCCGCGCCGCTGGTGACCGAAGCTTTGCGCGGCGAAGGCGCGATCCTCGTCAACCGTCATGGCGACCGGTTCATGGCGAGCATCCACCCGGACGCCGAACTCGCCCCACGGGATATCGTGGCCAGAGGCGTGTTTGCGGAGATCGCTGCGAAGCGCGGCGCGTTCCTTGATTGCCGCGAGGCCATCGGCCACCGCTTCAAGGACGCCTACCCGACGGTCTACGCCCATTGCCAGGCAGCTGGCATCGACCCCGCGCGCGACCTCATACCGGTAGCGCCCGCCGTGCACTACCACATGGGCGGCATTGCCACCGACGCCTCCGGCCGCACGTCCGTCGACGGGTTGTGGGCGGCGGGCGAGGTCGCGTGCACGGGGCTGCACGGCGCCAACAGGCTGGCCTCGAACTCACTGCTCGAAGCCGTTGTATTTGGTGCACGGGTCGCAGCCGATATCGCCGCGAACACGCCGCCAACGCACGGTCGGCATATGTCCGAACCGCAGCGGATCCCTGGGGTTCGGCCAGCGGGACCCGCCTCGCGTGCGGCCGCTCTGGCGCGGCTCCGGGCGACGATGACCGACCACGTCGGCGTGGTACGAACGGCTGCTGGATTGAAGACGGCACTCAGCGTGCTTGCCGAGATCGAGCGCGCGGCCAATGGCGATACGGTGCTCGCCAACATGGCGCTCGCCGCCCGCTTTATCGCGACTGCCGCGCTGAAGCGCGAAGAAAGCCGCGGCGGGCATTTCCGGTCTGACTTCCCGAAGCCCAAGCCCGCGTTGAGAAAGCGCAGCTATCTGACGCTGCCCGATCTCGCAGTATCACCGGAGGGGCCTAAGGAAGTAGCCCGTCCCGGCCCCACGCGCACGGCAAGCCTGCATTGAGGCCAAGGGACCGACTTGGGTGGATCGGATCGGTCAGCCGATACGCTTGAACATCTGGCGCGCCTCGATTTTGCTTGGACCGGCGCCAGGCGTCCGTGCGTCGTCTCCGTGGCCATTCTGGTCCTGGGCTTCACTGGCGCTGTCGAACAGATGCGGCTCGATCCCGCGTCCCGCCAGCGCGCTCTGAAGTTTCATCCGGAAAAAACCCGAGGTGCCATAGCGCGTGACATCCAGGTAGCAGGTGTCAACGAGATGCTTCACCATCTGACAGTAGCTCTCGAAGACGTGCGCGTCCACGGTGCAACCGGAATAGTTGACGATGGCGTTGACCTTTCGGCCGAGCCGCCGCACCTGGCTTTCGACCTCCGAGCGAATGCGTTGCACATCGCGCTCTGACGTGATCTTGAACTGCTCGAAATTGACAAACAACATGTTGAGGTCGGGATCGTAGCTGAATCGACCCGCGAGCGGCACCGTCAACATTTTCTCACGCAGCCCCATCAAGCCCGGCTCGAAAATCTGCTCATCCATAATCGCCGGGTCTTCGACCTTGGGCTGGAACTCCATATGTGCGAGGATGTCGCGCTTGATATCGATGCCCGGCGCCACTTCAGCCAACTCCATCCCACGCTCGGTCAAACGAAACACGCAGCGCTCGGTGACAAACAGCACCGGCTGACCGCGCTTCATGGCATACGCGCCCGAAAACGTGCGGTGCTCGACCAGGTTCACGAACTTTTGCGACTTGCCTTCCTGTTCGATCACCAACTGGCTGTTGCGCACGGCGACCTCTAGCCCGCCCGCTGTGAAAGTGCCGACGAAAACGACCGATTTCGCGTTCTGGCTGATGTTGATGAAACCGCCCGCGCCGGCCAGCCGAGGGCCGAACTTGGAGACGTTGAGATTGCCCTGGGCGTCCGCCTGGGCGAGTCCGAGGAAGGCCAGATCGAGACCGCCGCCGTCATAGAAATCGAACTGGTAGGGCTGATCGATGATGGCTTGCGGATTGGTGGCGGCACCGAAGTTCAAGCCCGACGCCGGCACGCCGCCCACTACGCCCGGCTCCGCGGTCAGCGTCATCAGCTCGATGATGCGCTCTTCGGCGGCGACCGCGGCGATGCCCTCGGGCATGCCGATACCGAGATTGACGATTGCATTGGGCTTCAGTTCGAGAGCGGCCCGGCGGGCGATGATCTTGCGCTCGTCCATGGCCATCGGCTTCAGCGAGGTGATCGGCACGCGGATCTCGCCCGCGAAGGCCGCGCTGTAAGGCTCGGCGAACGTCTGCATGTGGTACTCGGGCTTCTCGGCCACCACGACGCAATCGACCAGGATGCCGGGGATCTTCACTTGCCGCGGATTGAGCGCGCCAGTATCGGCGATGCGCTCGACCTGGACTATGACGATGCCGCCCGAGTTGCGCGCCGCCATGGCGATCGACAACGCCTCGAGCGTCAGCGCCTCCCGCTCCATCGTGATGTTGCCTTCGCGGTCGGCGGTCGTGCCGCGCACGATCGCCACGTCGATCGGGAACGTCTTGTAGATCAGCACTTCCTCGCCATCGAGATCGAACAGGCGGACGAGGTCCTCGGTCGTGCGGGCGTTGATCTTGCCGCCGCCATGGCGGGGATCGACGAACGTGCCCAGGCCGACGCGCGTCATATGGCCGGGCTTGCGGGCCGCGATGTCGCGATAGAGATGCGAGATGACGCCCTGCGGCAGATTGTAGGCTTCGATCTCGCCGGACACAGCGAGCGCCTGCAGCTTCGGTACCAGTCCCCAATGCCCGCCGACGACCCGCCGCACGAGACCTTTGTGTCCGAGGTGATTGAGCCCACGCTCCTTGCCGTCACCTTGGCCGGCCGCATAGACGAGAGTGAGGTCGCGTGGATTGCCGAGCCCGTCGGGGCTGTCCTTCACGCCCTCCAGCCAGCGGGCTTCGAGCGCTACCGCAACGTTCTCGGGGAAGCCGATACCCACGAAACCGCCAGTGGCGATGGTGTCTCCAGAACGGATCAGCTCGACAGCATCGCGGGGCGACACGCACTTGCCATCGTTTAGCGAGCGGAGTGCTTTCAGTCGCTGATCGGTTTCGCTGTGCATGAGGCCCCTGCCGGAGGACAGAATCGACGCGAGATCACAACAAGTGAGGCGACCTCTGTCGGCCTCGGCCGCGGCCTCGTCAAGCTGATGTTGAACAATTCTTGCGGCGCGCGGGCAGACCGATCCGGAATTCGCGTGCAAGCCTCACGTTTCTATCCGGTCGTCGGGATCGAGCGGCGCGCTGCGTGGGCGCCGACCCTCGAGCCTCGGCAGGAACACGAGGAACAGCACCATCGGCGGGCAGACGAAACTCCACGCCACCCAGAACGAATAGTTGCGATTCTTAACGCCCGCGAGAATTCCGGCGAGGATCGCCGCAGCGATCGAGAGCACCCCCCAGATGACAATGTATTTCAGGGCCATATCCGGTTGTCCTTTCGCAGGTCAATGCATGTCGACCGCGTACACGAGAGGTGGAAGCCAACTGTGGCGAAATCAAGCGGTGTTCGCCTCCACCAGACGATGAGGCCAATCTATTTCGAAGATGATGAACGGTGCCGCAACGCCTGGGCCGGCCAGGGTTCATCGAAGACTGAACTCAAGCCTTCCGCGACCGATTGACGGGTGCCGCGGCGCCCGCGACGAAATCCAGCCCCAGATCGAGCACGGGGGCGGAGTGGGTCAGTGCTCCGACCGAAATCAGGTCCACACCGGTCTCCGCGATCCCGCGAACGGTGGCGAGCGAGACGCCACCAGACGCTTCGGTGGTGACCCGGCCGGCGATCAAAGCCACCGCCTGGCGCAGCTGATCCGGCGTCATGTTGTCGAGCAGTACGGCGTCGATCCTGTGTTGCAGGGCCACTTCCAGCTGGGCCAGCGTGTCGACCTCGACTTCGATTTTAACTAGGTGCCCCACCGCGCCGCGCGCCGATAAGATGGCCGCATCGAGCCCGCCCGCCGCCACGATATGGTTATCCTTGATCAGCACGGCATCGAACAGCCCGACGCGATGATTGCCACCACCACCGCAGCGCACGGCGTATTTTTCAAAAGCCCGGAGGCCTGGAGTCGTCTTGCGGGTGTCGACGATGGTCGCTTTTGTCCGGGCGATGGCTTCGACATAGGCGCGGGTCAGCGTGGCTATGCCGCTCATTCGCCCCATGAAGTTGAGCGCAACCCGCTCGGCCGACAGCAGTGCGCGCGACAGGCCTGCGATTTCGGCGATGATCGCGCCCTCGGCCACCGCCTCGCCGTCTGACGTCACGACCCGGAACGTGACGTCGGGATCGAGCGCACGGAATGCGGCGGCCGCCACGTCCACCCCAGCGACGACGCCCGGTCTTCGCGCGGCTATCACGGCGTCGGAGCGTTCGCCGGCCGCCACCGTCGCGTTGGTCGTGACGTCACCCGCCAGCCCGAGATCCTCAGCCAGCGCATTCGCGACTGCCGTGGCAATGAGGTGCGGCGCAAGCGGCGCGGGCGCCACGCGCCCAGTTGATCCGCGAGTCGTGCCAAGAACGTTGCCCCGGCTCATGCCGAGTTCCTCTTCGTGGTGGCGACGCCAACCGCGTCGCCGTCTCGCGCCAGCAGCGCCGCTTGCGCCGCGGCCAGTCTCGCGACGGGCACGCGGAATGGCGAGCACGAAACGTAATCGAGCTCGCAGGCATGGAAGAAGCTCACCGATGCCGGATCGCCGCCGTGTTCGCCGCAGATGCCCATCTTGAGTCCGGGCTTGGCCTTCCGCCCCCGCTCGACACCGATTCGAACAAGCTCGCCGACGCCATCGACATCGATCGAGACGAACGGATCGACGTCGAACACCCCCACCTCCTGGTAGCGGGCGAGGATCGGGGCGGCATCGTCGCGGGAGAGGCCGAGTACCGTTTGGGTCAGGTCGTTCGTGCCGAAGGAGAAAAAGTCGGCGCCGGCCTCACCGGCCGCGATTTCCTCGGCTCGCAAAGCTGTGCGCGGCAACTCGATCATGGTGCCGAGACTGCAGGCGAGCTTGACGCCCATCTCGTGTTCGACGGCGACGACAGCGGCGCGGATGACGTCTGCCAGAATGTCGTATTCGCGGCGGTAGGCGACCAGCGGGATCATCACTTCGACCGCGACCTTCGCACCGGTCTTTTTCTCGACGTTTGCCGCCGCCTCGAACACCGCACGCGCCTGCATCTCGGTGATCTCAGGGTAGCGGATCGCCAGCCGGCAACCGCGGAAACCCAGCATGGGGTTGAATTCGGAAAGTTCCGACACCCGCGCTTTCAGTTTGTCGATCGGCATCTTGAGCGCTTCGGCCACGGCCTCCTGCTCGCGCTCGTGGTGCGGCAGGAACTCGTGCAGTGGCGGGTCGAGCAGCCGTATGGTGACGGGCAGCGGCGCCATGATCTCGAAGATCGCCTCGAAATCGGCCCGCTGCATCGGCAGGATTTTCGCCAGCGCGGCGCGGCGGCCCTTCGCGTCGCCAGCGCAGATCATCTCGCGCATCGCCAGAATGCGCGCCTCCTCGAAAAACATGTGCTCTGTGCGGCATAGCCCGATGCCCTCGGCGCCGAATTCGCGCGCCTGCTTGGCATCCCGCGGCGTGTCGGCGTTGGCCCTGACTTTCAGCGTCCGCACGGCGTCGGCCCAGCCCATGATGGTCGCGAACGCGCCAGACAGCGCTGGCTGGCGCATCTCCGCGCGGCCCTTGATGACCTGCCCCGTCGAGCCGTCGATCGTGATGACGTCGCCGCGCTTCAATATTTCCTTGCCGATGGTCAACGTTCCGGCCTTGGCATCGATGCGCAGCATGCCGGCGCCCGAGACGCATGGACGGCCCATGCCGCGGGCGACTACGGCCGCATGCGAGGTCATACCGCCGCGCGCGGTCAGGATGCCGGCTGCGGCATACATGCCGTGCACGTCTTCGGGGCTGGTCTCGATGCGGACGAGAATGACGGAGCGGCCCTTGACTTTGAACTCCTCCGCCTCCTCGGCCGTGAACACGATCTCTCCGGCCGCCGCACCAGGAGACGCTGGAAGCCCCGCGGCGATCACCTGCCTGTCGACCGATGGATCTATGGTTGGATGCAGCAACTGGTCGAGTGATCCAGGATCGATGCGTAGCACCGCCTCGTCGCGGGTGATGACGCCCGCCTCAGCCAGTTCAACCGCGATCCGAAGCCCCGCCTCGACCGTGCGTTTGCCCGATCGGGTCTGCAGTATCCACAGCTTGCCGCCCTGGATCGTGAACTCGATGTCCTGCATATCCCGGTAGTGCCGTTCCAGACGGGAAAAGATCACGGTCAGCTCGGCGAACGCGGCCGGCATCAATTCTTCGAGCGTCGCCCCCTTGGTGCCGAGATCGGCGCGTGCCGCGTTGGTCAGGAGTTGCGGCGTGCGAATGCCGGCCACCACGTCCTCGCCCTGTGCATTGACCAGGAATTCGCCATAGATCTCGTTGGCACCGGTCGACGGATTGCGCGTGAACGCGACGCCGGTCGCCGACGAAGTGCCCATATTGCCGAACACCATGGCCTGCACAGTCACCGCCGTGCCCCATACATCTGGGATGTCGTTGATGCGCCGATACGTGATCGCGCGCGCGCTCTGCCATGAATTGAGCACCGCGCCAATTGCCCCCCAGAGCTGGGCACGCGTATCCTGCGGAAACGGTGCTTCGATCTCGCGCATGATCGCGGCTTTGTATTGATCGATGACCGCCTGCCAGTCTTCGGCTGCGAGCCTGGTATCGGACGCAAGACCATTGAGGTTCTTGTAGTTGGCGAGGATGTCTTCGAAGACGCCGTGATCAACGCCGAGTACAACATCGCCATACATCTGGATGAAGCGCCGGTAGCTGTCGTAAGCAAAGCGTGCGTCGCCCGAGCGCCGCGCCAGACCTTCGACTGTCTGATCGTTGAGCCCGAGATTGAGTATGGTGTCCATCATGCCCGGCATCGATGCACGCGCCCCCGAGCGCACCGCCACCAACAACGGGTTGTCGACATCACCGAATCGCATGTCAACCGCGGCGCCGACCTTGTCGATGGCATCGATGACCGCATCCTCAATCCCAGAGGGCAACGTTTTTGCGTTCGCGTAGTAGAGGTTGCTGACGTCGGTTGTAATTGTGAAACCAGGTGGGACCGGCAGCCCAAGATTGGACATCTCGGCGAGATTGGCGCCCTTGCCCCCGAGCAGCTCTCTCATCCCCGCGTGTCCGTGGGTGGTTCCGGTTCCGAAAAGGTAGACGAGCCTTTGCTGCATTCGATCAACGGTGTCGGCCATTCCCCAATGCTCCACGCTTTCAGGCTTTGCCAGATTTCACGGTCCGAAGGCGGATGGTCATGACGATGCAATAGACGGTAGCACTGCGCCCCTTTGAGGCCTTAGCAGGCAGGCGCCGGCCGAGAAAGCGCAACATTGCGCCGATGGGTAAAGCCGCCCACGGACCGCGCACACTCGGGTTGCAGGCACAAACGAACGCGCACACTTTGACGTGGCTGGCCTGTTCGCGCAAGTTCGCGGAGAATGCGCTCATGATACAGGGCACGCGACCATGACCAACCACTTGCCGGCAGTCCTCGAATGCCTCGACAGCACGTCGAGCGACGGGCTCAAACGGCTTTTTGAACTGCTCCGAATCGAGAGCGTTTCGGCTGATCCAGCCTACAAGGCTCAATGTCTCGAGGCCGCCCGCTGGTGCGCCGCAGCACTCACCGACCTTGGATTCCAAGCCGAAATCAAGCCAACGACCGGGCACCCGATCGTGGTCGCTCATGATACATCCCCTGTGCCAGACGGTGCGCCGCACGTCCTCTTCTACGGCCACTACGACGTGCAACCGGCCGATCCGCTTGAACTGTGGGACAACCCGCCATTCCAACCGCGCATCGCCGACGACCCTGCAAACGGCAAAGTGATCGTCGCGCGCGGCGCCGAAGACAACAAGGGTCAGTTGTCGACGTTTTTCGAAGCGATCCGAGCGTGGAAGCATGTCGCCGGCCGGCTGCCCGTGAAGGTTTCGGTAATGATCGAGGGCGAGGAGGAGTGCGGATCGCCGTCCCTGCCCGGCTTCTTCGCCAAACACGGCCAGGAGATCATGGCGGATCTGGTGCTCGTCTGCGATACCGGGCAATGGGACCAGGACACGCCGGCCATCACGACAATGTTGCGCGGACTGGCGGTGACGGAGGCGATCGTCACCGGTCCACAGCGCGATCTGCACTCCGGACTCTATGGAGGGCCAGCCGTCAACCCGATCCGGGCTTTGGCGCGCCTGCTCAGCCGGCTCCACGACGACAACGGGCAGGTGGCAGTGCCGGGTTTCTATGACGGCATCGCGCCACCCAGTGCGACCCAACTTGCTCAGTGGGCGCCGCTCGCCGCCACTGGCGCATCGTTTCTAGCGGGCGTCGGGCTCGCGATACCGGCGGGTGAAAGTGACCGCAGCATCATCGAGCAGCTATGGTCACGTCCCACGCTCGAATTCAACGGCATCACCGGCGGCTATCAGGGGGCGGGCTCGAAGACCATCATCCCGTCCAAAGCCAGCGTGAAAATCAGCTGCAGGCTCGTCGCGGGCCAGAACCCGGACGACGTGCTCAAAGCTGTACAGAACTTCATGCGGGCTAACCTGCCTGCCGACTGCTCGATCGAGTTCACAGGCACTCACGGCGGCGAGGCGATCGCGTTCGACACATCCACACCAGCAATGATCGCCGCAGCCCGCGCACTGGAGCAGGAGTGGGGGCGTCCGGCGGTACTGATGGGATGCGGTGCATCCATTCCCATCGTGACGTCCTTCAAACGGGTGCTCGGAATGGACAGCCTTCTCGTCGGCTATGGTCTCGACGACGACAAGATCCATTCGCCCAACGAAAAGTACAACCTCAAGAGCTTCACCAAAGGTGCGCGCAGTTGGGCCCGCATCATGGCCGCGCTCTCGTGCCGCAACTGATCTCAGTTGGACGATCGATTGCCACCGCCCACGGCAAAGCTGCCTCAGCGCTTCACCGGCAATGGCCTCTAAAACGGACATTGCCCGCAGACGAACGAACGCTATGCTGCGCGCCGTCAAGCGGCGACCCAGTCCAGCCGCGACCCCTACAGGAGATCCGGGCGCCATGCCTGATCGGCACATCTCGACATTCGCCCTCATTCTGATCGCAACCCTCACGTTGCTGACTGCGGACGCGTTTGCGCAGCGCTTTGACGGCCAGCAGGGCCGTTTCAACCAGCCGAGCCGGTTTGGCGACGATCGCCAGAAGCCCGGCCGCAACGTCGCTGGTCAATTCGACTATTACGCGCTTGTGATGTCGTGGAGCCCGACCTATTGTGCGAGCACAGACCGTGCCGGAGCCGACCCGCAGTGTGATCGCCACGACGGGCGCCGTTTCGCGTTCGTTCTGCACGGCCTCTGGCCGCAGTACGACAAGGGGTATCCTGAGTATTGCCCGACCCGCGGGCGGCCGTTCGTCCCCCAGCCGGTGATCGACGGCATGCTCGATATCATGCCGAGCCCACGGCTCGTCATCCACGAATACAAGAAACACGGCACGTGCTCGGGTCTCGATCCAGCCGGCTATTATACGCTGTCGCGACGGCTGTTCGGCTCGATCCAGATTCCTGAGCGATACAAGAATCCGTTGGAGAACATGAGCGTCTCGCCAGATGAGCTGGCCGACGACTTCATCAAGGCGAACCCGGACATCAAACCGGACATGCTGGCAATCTCGTGCGGCGGGCCCGGCAATAGGTTGCGCGAGATCCGCGTCTGCTTTTCCAAGCAGGGCGGGCTACGCGCGTGCGGGCGCAACGAAGATCAGCGACGGTTGTGTTCGGCGAACAAGATGTTTGTTCCGCCCGTGCGCTCGACGCGCCTCGACACGGAACCGCCGAAGCGGCGGGATGACAGCACGGGCGCGCCGCTGCCAGGGCCCCGTCCGGATGGGTTGCCACGACCACGCTAGTGGAGCGCTTCCGACGTTTGGCCCCCGCTCGCGGCTGGCCCAGACACCAAACGTCAGATGCGCCACGCTAGAGCGCGTTCGGTTCAGACGGAACGCCATCGCCACTTTCGCGCTCGATCTTCTTGGTCAAGTGTCTGATTTACGGTCTCAAGGCGTCGCACTCGGATGCACGCCAGGATCAAGGACGACCGAGGCCCCATGGCGCGTGCGCGATTTGGCAGCTTCATCTCGTCCGGCACGCGGGCAATATCGGGGGGTGACACACGGTAGAAAATGCTGTGCCGCTCCACTCTCGGTGTGCGGTTGCGCCGCGATGAAAACCAAACTCCAGGTAAGCACTGGCTTTGGCGCCCGGACGCTGGCAGATTATGCGAGGTAGACAGTCGCGCATCCGTACGAAAGTTGCCACGTGTAATGATTGAATCCGAACTCGAAAGCGAGCGGGCGCGTTCCCACAGGTTCGTGGTGACCGTGTTCGGTATCATCGCCGCATTGTCTCTGCTGGCGAGTCTCAGCTTCCATTTCGGTCACGACGTCTTCGATCTGCCCGCCGAAGAGGCCCGGTCCGTTACCCTCGGTTTCCTCAGTCTCGCGATTGCCGATACCGCCGTGATGTTCCTGTGGGACCGGCTGTTCGGCGGCACACGTCGAAGCATACTATGACGCGAAAGTGATCTCCGCGTTTGCGCCCGATACCGTTGCTTGACGCGAGACAGCCATCGAGACGCGATGATCAGCGTTTCCGGAACCACCGCAATCGCACAATCGGCCAGCACCCCTTTGCGACGAACTTTGCACACCGGGTGTCCGCTTTCGAACATGAAAACGGGCAGCGGTGCCTCACGCACTGCTGCCCGCTATTCACAAGGTAACGGAGATCTCTGGCCGCAACTCGCGATCAGATTGTGAAATCCGTCATTTTGCTACCCTTGCTGAGACGCGCGACAAGCCAATTAGGCTTGCGGCCGCGACCCGTCCATGTCTCCGACTTGTTGTCGGGATTGGCATACTTTGCCGCCGACTTGCCGCGTCCGCGACCGCGTCCCGCCGAACCGTAAAGGTCATGGACCGTAAAACCTGTACCATCCAGAAGTTCGTCGATCTGCGCCTTCAAATCTGCGCGTGCACGCTCGCGGGCCTGGGCCTTGGCTTTGGAAAGCTTCGCCTCGAGATCATTGATGTCCTTGAGCGACATTTTGTCGACGTTGATAGCGGCCATTGCCTAGTCCTTTCAAGTGCGAAGCTGGGGATTTTCTAGAAGTTCGGAATTGCGGTGAAACTATCAGCTTTCTTATAGGAAACAACCCCAAAATGAATTGTTAACGGCCTTTAGCCTGCGCTTTAACAACACGATGATCTCAACTTTGGTCCAAACATAAACCAGATGCCCGTTGGGCTTCCGTTCAGTCGGCCGCGATTGCGCCTCGGTTTGCGTTGGAGAAAACGAGCAGTGAACGCCGGGCTCCCTGCCCAGCTCTGGAGCGCCTTGACACATCATCGCAGCATCCGTGCTGGCGCGCGATCGCGGGTCTGTTTGCGAGATGAACTGGGCATGAACGGCGTATTCAAGCGGTATTCAAGTCGCCAACCCTATGAATGCGGAACCTTGAAACCTATCGCTTCCCCGGCGCGATCCATGGGGCCGGGCGCTCAGGGTCGCTCGGCCCCCCCTTTTTTTGGTTTCCTCGCGGCTCCGCCCACAGCTTCAAACTCGAAAAGCCTCACATGCCGCTCTTTCGCAGCAAGGCATGGCGCTACGCGGACCGGCGTGACACCGCAACGCAATCCACTCAGGTCGCCGCATGGCATGATGACTGGGGCCGGATGCGACATTTTGGATCCAAAACCCGCCTCAGTGGGTTTCTCAACTGCGTCCGCCTCATCACGGCATAAGCTGAAGATGCCGCGATGACGGGCAGCACGTCACAACGTGGATGGGCGCGATAGAGACATCCCACAACGATCAATCCCGAGGCCATCGAATGATCGCCACTGCAGCGACGACGCAACCCATAATGCCGCGCCCGCCGACTTGGGTGGTCATTGTCGCATGTACTGCGATCGCTGCTGCCATATCAATCGGAGCCTGGCCCGTGTTCAATCGCATCGAAGAGCCCCGCCACACCATCGAATTTCAAGTCGGCGCAATGGAGATTCGCAGCTATGAAGGCGTGATCGCCGCCGAGGTCGAGATACGTGGCGAACGCACGGCCGCGATCAACCAAGGGTTCAGCATTCTCGCCGGATACATTTTCGGATCCAACAAATCAACCCGGAAAATTGAAATGACGGCGCCCGTGACGCACCAGGGCGGCGAAAAAATTGCAATGACCGCGCCCGTCACACAGCAGGCCGCGGGCGATGTTTGGAAGGTGCGCTTCATGATGCCCGCACATTTTACGCGCGAAACCCTGCCTGAGCCCAACGACGCGCGGGTTCGCATCGTGGTGGACGAACCCAAGCGGTTCGCCGTGGTTCGTTTTTCGGGACTTGCCAACGACGCCAGAATTGCGGAGGAACGCGAAAAACTTCTTGCGTTTGTCGCAGACCGAAAGCGCGAAGCAACCGGCGCGCCAGTCCTCGCCTTCTACAATCCACCGTGGACTCTGCCATTTCTCCGCCGCAACGAGATCATGGTCGAAATCGACCGTTGATCGGCCATGTCGCGGAACCGCGTCGCGGTACTTGTTTCATGCGAGCGCCGCCGCTACGGTGCAGCGAAGTGGACCGCCTTGGAAATTTTCTCAGGGCACGGCAAATTCGCCCAAGATGCAAACATCCATCAATCCATGCGGAGGCCTGCCTCGTGACCTTTAAATTACCCGACCTGCCCTATGCCTACGACGCACTCAAGCCCTACATGTCGGCTGAAACGCTGCAGTTCCATCACGACAAACACCACCTGGCCTACGTCGATAACGGCAACAAGCTGATTGCCGGCTCTGGCCTTGAAGCCAAGTCGATCGAGGAGATATGCGTTGCGGCTTTTGCGTCCAAGAACGCGGGCCTCGTCAACAACGTCGGCCAGCACTACAACCACGTGCACTTCTGGCGCTGGATGAAGGCTGGCGGGGGCGGCAAGAAACTGCCGGGCAAGCTGATGAAGCTCGTCGATGAAATCGGCGGCTATGACAAGCTGCGCGCGGATTTCATCAATGCCGGGCTCACCCAGTTCGGCTCGGGCTGGTGCTGGCTTGCCGTGCGCGATGGCAAGCTCGAAGTGATGAAGACGCCCAACGGCGAGAACCCGCTGATGCACGGCGCAAAGCCCATCCTCGGTTGTGACGTCTGGGAGCACAGCTACTACATCGACTACCGCAACGCGCGGGCGAAGTACCTCGAGGCCTTTGTCGATAATCTCGTCAACTGGGATTACGTCGAGGAAATGATGGGCTGAGGCATCGTCGATGCCTCGCTTCAGGCTATCTC
>PEQZ01000042.1 GCA_002928395.1 Hyphomicrobium sp. | reverse complement strand
CTCGTTATGCGCTGATCCGGATATCAATTCGCGCACCGGCGACCGAGATCGACTCGAATCCCCTCTCCCGTCGCGTCGGAGACGCGCTTACAGCGCGATGGGGAGAGGGTTAGGGGGTCTTCTCATTTCCCGAGGGTTCGCCAAGTCCCCCCTCACCCGGCGCGGAACAACGTTTTTCGCGAGATTTCGGGCATCTCGGCCGCGCCGACCTCTCCCGTCGCGTCGGAGACGCGCTTACAGCGCGATGGGGAGAGGCGAATTCTTTCCTTTCTGCTCGTTCGCATCATCCGTCAGAGTTAAACCGGACAGCTGTGGGTTGCCCCATTGTTATCGCATTTGACCGAGCATCTCGACCGGGGCGTCGTCATTCAATGCGGCTTTTCTCGGCCTGAACGATCGATCCCATGGCTTGGTCGGAGCGGGCGCTGCCGAGTCTGCGGCGGCGCAGCTTGGCAACGGTCTCCGGGTCATGGTCTTAGCGGGTGCCGCTGATGTCGTCTAAGAGCACGACATGACGCTTATCCGGCAGATGCCACGCACACGGAAGCGTGTCGAAGTGGCGCTGCATGTGCAGAAGTTGTTTGTGGGTTTCGCCAAATCCAAGGGGGGCGTGGTTCAGCAGTGCCGAAGCGGATCAAGAAGTCCGATCTTCCGCAAAAGCCTTGCGCCACCTGTGGACGCCCGTTCACGTGGCGGAAGAAGTGGGAGCGCGTCTGGGACGACGTGACGTATTGCTCTGATCGCTGCCGGTCCCAACGGACCGCGGCGAGGGTGCCGAGGGTCGATTCCAAGGTTTGAGCGTCAATAGAAACCGGTTCGCCGATAGGCGGACGGCATCACGGTCAGCCTCGCCCATCTTCGACCACGTCGCATAGACCTGCGCGAGTCGCGGATTGCCTTTGAGCTTGGACGCGTTGCGATCAAGGAAGTCCCAATAGAGCGCGTTGAATGGACATGCTCCTTCGCCGGTGCGCGCCTTCACGTCGTAGCGGCAGCTACGGCAATAATTCGACATCTTGTTGATGTAGTTGCCGCTCGCCGCGTAGGGCTTCGATCCCAGCAGGCCCCCGTCGGCGAACTGGCTCATGCCGAGCGTGTTGGGGGCTTCGACCCACTCGAAGGCATCGGCGTAAACCGCGAGGTACCACTCGTGCACGGCCTTCGGGTCGATGCCGGCAATCAGTGCGAAATTGCCGGTGACCATCAGGCGTTGGATATGGTGTGCGTATGCCTCCTCGCGGGTCTGCTCGACCGCGGCCTCGAGGCACGCCATATCTGTCTCGCCGGTCCAGTAGAATTCGGGAAGTGGCCGGTTTGCGCCGAGAAAGTTGAGATCGGTGTAGCCAGGCATCCTCAGCCAGTAGATGCCGCGCACGAATTCCCGCCAGCCGATGACCTGCCTGATGAACCCCTCCGCCGCGTTGAGCGGCACCCCTCCTGACCGATAGGCCGCTTCGACGCGTCGGCAAAGATCCAACGGGTCGAGCAGTCCCACATTCAGGTAGAGCGACAGGATACTGTGATAGAGAAACTTTTCCTCCTTCAGCATGGCGTCTTGGTAATCGCCAAAATGCGGGAGCGCTTCGGCGAGGAACGTGTCGCGGGCCAATTCGGCATCAGCTCGCGTGACGGCGAACCAGAATGGCTGTAGATCGCCGAAATGGCCATCCAGTCGCTCGCCCACCAGGTGGAGCACGGCGCGCGTCGTCGCATCGGGCTCAACACGCCGCGGCTTTGGCATGACGAGATTGGCGCCGGCAGGTTTGCGGTTCTCGGCGTCGTAGTTCCATTGCCCGCCTTCGGGTGTGTCGCCTGACATCAGCAGGCCGCTCTTTTTTCGTATGTCGCGATAAAAGTATTCCATGCGCAATTGCTTGCGACCGCGCGCCCAGTCCGCGAATGCGGTCGACGTGCACAAAAAGCGCCGATCGGATTGAACTTGGACGGGAATGCCGAAGCTATTGGCCCAACCGCCGATCATGTCGGCGATGCGCCACTCACCTGGTTCGGTGACGATGACGGCGCCCGCGTCATGCCGCTCGATGGCGCGACCAACTTCGCCTGTGAAGCTTCCGGTATTCGACGGATCATCGAGGGTGACGTAGTCGATTGTCCAGCCGTCCCGCCGCAACTCCTCTGCAAAGTGCCGCATTGCCGACAGAATGAAAGCGACCTTTTTCTTGTGGTGGGGGACGTAGCGGGTCTCCTCCTGCACCTCCACCATCAGCACGATATCGCGACCTTTGTCGGCGATAGCCAAGCTCGACATGCCGGGCGTCAGCTGATCGCCGAGAACCAGGACGATACGGGGGCGCATGTTGGATTTGACCTGCGGCTGCGGCGATTGGTACGAATTGTTGGTTGAAGGTACGGTAACGGTGCTGCGGGAGATCTGCGACCGCTTCATGGGATCGACGGCTCTATCCTCGGTTTAGGTTCCGAAAGTGCCACCTGGCTGCTCTGCGACACTACGATGGAAGAAAACATGATCGGAAGACTGGATCGTCGGCAGGTGCTGGCAGGAGGCGCGGCCTCGGCCTTGTTCGCGCAACTGGGCGACGCCGTGGCTGGAGCGGCCGTGGAAGGGGTTCGATTGGGCGCACGCAAATCGTTCAGCTTCGCCGCTCTGAAGGCCGAGGCGAAGTCCATCGCCGGGCGTGCGTGGCGCAAAGCCGACGCCGCCGGTTCCGAACTCCTCGAGAAGATCGACTACGACGCCTACCAGAAGATCCGCTTCAAGCCACAGAACAGTCTTCGGCTCGATTTGGACGGCCGCGCTCCGGCACAGCTGTTTCACCTCGGCCAGTACTTCCGTGAGCCGGTTCGCATCCATGTCGTCGACGGCGCCGATGCGCGGGAAGTGCTGTACAGCGCCCAATTGTTCGAGACACCCGCCGACCATCCAGCCCGAGGACTGCCGGACGGCCTTGGCTTCGCCGGTTTCCGGATCATGGCCCGGGACCTGAAGACGGATTGGCTCGCATTCCTCGGCGCGTCCTACTTCCGGACTTCAGGTCCCTTTAACCAGTATGGCCTTTCGGTGCGCGGGCTCGCGATCGACACCGCGATGCCAGGCCCCGAGGAGTTTCCCCGCTTCACAGAGTTCTATCTCGAAGGGTCAGAAAAAAGCGGCACCACGCTGATCGTGTATGCACTGCTCGACAGTCCGCGCGTGGCCGGCGCCTATCGCATCCAAATCGAGCGGGTGACGGACGCCCGTGACATCCACCGGGTCGTGATGACGATCGAATGCGAACTGCACGCCCGTGGGACGATCCGGCGGCTCGGCGTCGCGCCGTTCTCGAGCATGTTCTGGTATGGTGAAGGCAGCCGCAATCAGGCGCGGGACTGGCGGCCGGAAATCCACGATTCCGACGGCCTCGCAATGCTCAGTGGTACGGGCGAACGCATCTGGCGGCCGATCAACAATCCGCCGCGCGTCATGACCAGCGCATTCGCCGACCTGAACCCGCAGGGTTTCGGCCTGCTCCAGCGCGACCGCGACTTCGTCCACTACCTTGACGATGGTGTGTTCTACGAGCGGCGCGCTTCGGTGTGGGTCGAACCGCTCGATCCTTGGGGCAAGGGGGCGGTCCATCTCGTCGAGATCCCGACCGACGACGAGGTGCACGACAATATCGCTGCCTACTGGTGTCCGGACGAGCCGTTCCACGCGGGAGACACGCGAACCTACCGCTACCGCCTGAGCTGGCTCGACGACATTGCCCTGCCCGACAGTCTTGGTTTTGCCACCGCCACATGGACTGGACTAGGCGGCCGCCCGGGCCAGAAGCGACCCACGGGTACGCGCAAGTTCGTCATCGATTTCCAGGGTTCCGTGTTTGCCGGTATCGGCCGTGGCGATGGCGTCGAAATCTTGGTCACCAGTTCACGGGGCACTGTCAGCAACGCCTACGCTCATCCCGTCGTTGATCAGCGCGAGCGCTGGCGGGCGCTGTTCGACGTCACGGCGACGGGTGCCGAGCCGGTCGATCTCAGGGCCTACCTGCGTCGCGGCGAACGTGCGCTGACCGAGACCTGGATCAACCAATACTTCCCTGAAGCGTGATCGAAGGCGAAGGCGGTCGGCGCTCACGCGTCCGCGGTAGGCGAAACTGTTTTTTGGAACCGGAATTATTGGCTAACAGTTGCCCTGATCATGGCGCCGGGCCTTTGGCCACGGGAAGCCCGTTGTCCTGTCCCCACTCTGCCCAGCTGCCATCATAAACGGCGGCGTTGGTTTGGCCCAGCACCGCCAGGGCAAGTGAAACGATCGAACCCGTCACTCCGGAACCGCAACTTGCAACCACGGGCTTGTGCCAGTCGACGCCTGAAGCCTCGAAGACAGCGGCCAACTCGTCCTTCGATTTGAGTGTTCCGTCGGCGTTGAGCAAGGTCGCGTAGTGCACGTTCCTGGCGCCCGGGATGTGCCCCCCGCGCAGGCCCGGCCGCGGTTCGGGCTCCGTCCCCTCGAAGCGGCCCGGCGAGCGGGCGTCGACCATCTGCACGTCGCGCTTCTGCATGGCGGCGCGCATGTCGTCGATGTCGCGAACCAGTTCCGAATTCTGTCTCGGTATGAAATGCCGCTCGCTGCGCTTGATCGACATGCCGTCTTCGAGCGGCCGGTCTTCGGCCTTCCACTTCTTGAGGCCACCGTTCAAGACAGCGACATCCCCGAAGCCCATGACACGGAACGTCCACCACGCTCTGGCAGACGAATAGAGCCCCTGGGTGTCGTAGACCACGATGCGCATGCCGTTGCCCACCCCCATCTTTTTCATGCGGCTTGCAAATTTTATGCTCGACGGCAGCATGTGCGGCAGCGGCGACTTCTCGTCGGACAAGTCGTCGATGTCGAAGAAGATCGCGCCGGGGATGTGCTCGGCGAGGTATTCGGCCTTGGGATTGCGGTTGTCGGTCGGAAGGTGCCACGAGGCGTCGAACACGACGAGATCGGGCGCGCTCAGGTGGGATTGCAGCCAATCCGTCTCGACGATCCAGTTCTGAATGCTGTGGGGCAAGTGGTCCTCCTCGAAGTCGCGCTCCGGTCATTGGTGTGCCGGCGGTGATGCGTCCAATTCGTCTTAGGGCGATGTGCCCACCCTTGGCAACGGCGCCAAGGCAGGCTTTGGTCATTGTTCGCCGCGATTGACGAAAACGTCTGGCAAAGCCTTGGTTCCGCGTTCAAGCCAGTGCGGAACGTCGAACCCTTTCGAGCGCAGGAATTGCGGGTTGAAAAGCTTGGATTGATAGCGCGTGCCGAAGTCGCAAAGGATCGTCACCACCGTCGAGCCGGGCCCGAGTGTGCGGGCCAGCCGCATGGCACCGGCCACATTGACGCCCGACGACGCGCCGAGGCAGAGACCTTCCTCTTCGAGGAGGCGGAAAGTGATCGCGACCGCCTCGGCGTCGGTGATCAGGAAGGCATGATCCACGGCGACGCCTTCCAGGTTCTTGGTGATCCGCCCTTGGCCAATACCCTCGGTGATCGACGAGCCCTCGGATTTGAGTTCGCCCGTCGTGTAGTAGCTGTAGAGCGCCGCTCCCGGCGGGTCAGCCAAGGCGATCTGGATGTTCTGATTGCGGGCCTTGAGGCCCATCGACACCCCACCCAAGGTACCGCCCGATCCGACGGCCGCCGCGAATCCGTCGACCTTGCCGCCCGTCACGGACCATATTTCTTCGGCCGTCGTCTCGATGTGGGCCTGGCGGTTGGCGACGTTGTCGAACTGGTTGGCCCAGATCGCGCCTTGGCTCGTGGTGCGGGCGAGCGCGTCGGCGAGCCTGGCTGAATACTTCACGTAGTTGTTCGGATTTTTGTAAGGCACCGCGGGTACCTCGACCAGCTCGGCGCCGAGTAGCCTCAGCGTGTCCTTCTTTTCCTGGGATTGGGTTTCAGGAATAACGATGACGGTTTTGTAGCCGAGCGCGCGGCCAATCACCGTGAGGCCGATGCCGGTGTTGCCTGCAGTGCCTTCGACGATGGTGCCACCTGGCGTGAGGGTGCCGCGGCGTATGGCGTCGTTGATGATGTAGAGCGCGGCCCGGTCCTTGACCGACTGCCCCGGGTTCATGAATTCGGCCTTGCCGAGGATCGTCGCCCCGGTCTCTTCCGATGCCCGTTTGAGCTTGATCAGCGGCGTCTGGCCGACCGCATCCGCAACTGATTTTGCGATCAACAAAGCCTCCCTCCCGCGCAGCTCGAAAAGACGTTACCGGCGAAGCGTAGCGATCGGGCATCGGCCCCGCAAGGTGTGCCTTGGGATCGCTGCCTGGGGATCGCCTGCCGCAGATGGCTTCACGTGCCGTTTTGCTTTGGCACGGGGTTTAACGCGAAATTTACCGGACCCGTCGCATTCTGCCTCTGCAAACCTGAGGTCAGCAGGCCTCTCACTTGTCGAGTGCCTGTCAAAAGAGGACTAGCCAAATGAAAACCGTAATCAAGGCTGGCATTGCCTCGGCAGCGCTTTCGATCGCTGCCGGCATTGTCACTGTCGCCCCTGCAACCGCTGCCGATCTCGGCTATGGACGGGGGGGCTCGATCAAGGACAATTACGTTGCGCCGTTGCCGGAAGTCAGCCGCGGCAGTGCTGGTCCGTGCTACATTCGCGCCGACATAGGTTACTCGCTGTCGCGCGATCCGGATGTCAAGTGGCCGGTCAACAACGGCGCATTCACTGGCGATGCCAACGCCAACGGCGTCGTCGACCAGAGCGAACTCGTCTATACGTTCGTTGGTGACACTGTTTCCAACGTCAGTCTCGAAAACACTTGGCTTGCAGAAGCCGGTATCGGCTGTGGTTCGGGTTCGCGCGGCTTCCGCGGCGAAGTGACCTTCGGCTATCGTGGCGACCGCAAGCTGGACGGCGAGCCGCTGATCTTCAATCCTGGTCCGCGGCCGGGTGACCCTGTCGGTCCTCCTCCGGCTGACCTCGACGACCCGCTGCACACCTCGATCACCAGCTACACCCTGATGCTGAACGTCTACAAGGACCTCGGAAACTACGCCGGCTTTACGCCGTATGTAGGCGCCGGCATCGGTGCAGCCTACCACATCGTCGACCCCACCTTCTTCACGGGCAACCCGGCTCTGACCAACCGTATCGAGGGTGACCGCGACCTGGCATTCGCCTGGGCAGTGATGGCGGGTGTCGGCTACCAGTTGTCCGACCGGGCAATTCTCGATTTTGGCTACCGATACATCGACTTGGGCAAGGCAAACAGCGGACGCGTCGACAGCGCCGGCTTCGTCAACCCCCGCGTCGAGATCGACGACATCGCCGCTCACGAGTTCAAGGTTGGTCTCCGTTACCACTTTGGCCAGTCAGACTGCTGTGCCAGTGGCCATCAGCCGCTGAAATAATGAGGCTTTCACTGGTGTCCTGATCGCTGAGTCCGCCTGATCGCTACGAGCACTCGACAGCGGGCTTCGCGATCATCAGGACACCAGGCAAGTCCATGTTTTCTCATGTAAGGCCTATCGGAAAGTCCGATCGGGAATGTTGCCACGAAATTGCAACGGACGTCTCGATTGTCACCCAAGAAGCAGATAGACAGCGGTAGCTTTGGCATCTGACGTTTGGCATCGAGATCCTCCCGCGAGGGGCAAACGTCAGATGCGCTACACGCGTCCTGCCTGGGCCGCCAAAAAATCGTCTATTCGATCAGGCCGCGGATTGTGCGCTCGAGGCCCACGGTGATACGTGCGAGGGTTGCGTAGTCCACGGTGTCGGGAAGGTCGTCCGGCTGGTGGTAGCGCGGATTGCGAAATGGTGCGGTGTCCGTCAGCATCAGCGCGGGGAATCCGAACTGGTGATAAGCCCAGTGGTCGGAGAGATCGACGCCCTCGACGAAGCCCGGTACGACGCCACCAATGGTAGGTACGTCGCACTCACGACGGAAGCCTCGCGTTAGCCGGTGCGTGAGTGCGCGCGAGCCGGGCAGCCCGACGAAGGCGACGAAGTTGCCACGATCGGGGTAAATCCATCTAAACGGAAACGGGAATTTCTGGCTGCCGGGCGCGTCCGAGAAATATCCGAGCGTTTCGAGCGCGACCATTCCCGCGACCGGTTCGCCGCTGTTCTTCAGCGCTTTGGCATGTCGCCAGCTGCCCATGTCGGGCGTCTTGCCGTAGGGCAGTTCTTCATTGACCCAGAACACGAGCCTCAGCCGATGCGTACGGGGTCGAAGCAGGGCGTCGCCGCCGGACATCGAGAACATCCGCGCGAGTTCGAGCGCGACCGCCACGCCCGATCCGTTGTCATTCGCACCGGGGCTGTCGTCCGGGCTGTCGTAGTGGGCCCCGAGCACGTAGGTCGGCGTCAGGAGTCCGGCATCGCGTGGCTCGAACATCACCTCGATATTGCGAACCTGGCAGTGCTCGACACTGTAGATTTGTGCGATCGGGGCGAGACCATAGCTCGCAAGTTCGGCCTCGATGTAGCGCGCCGCGCGTTCCAGCGCCGGATAGTGATCGACGTTGTGCGGCTCGCTCGCGACCGCGGTGACGTGTCGCCGGAGCCTTAGCGGCAGGCTGCCGTCGAGCTTGGCTTCGGGGGCGTGGGGGGAGCCGACTGGTGTCGGGAGTAGCGGGAAAACCAGCGAATAGCGCAGCACCACCAGCGCGAGCAGCGGCAGCACGATCAAGACGCTGAGACACGCGACGAGCACACACGTAACCTCGGTTCGGCTTTCAGCGGCACTCCCACGGGTTGCCATCCGCAGCGGCCCAAATCGTCCGATCACGGTAGCCTTATGCCTGTTTCGGGCACGTTAAGGGCTCGGTCGCAATTGGATGCAACGCGTCGCTGCCGGCCCACGAACGAGCCCCACGCCTACTCGTCGTCGTCGTCGCCGCCCGGGCCGGGCGCGGGCAGCGGTTCGGGCTCGGGCTCGCGGTCCCTTTCGGTTCTGAGCTTCTCGCGCTCCCGCTCGCGCTCTTTTTTCGTCTCGCGGTCCTTGGCGTCTTTGGCCAGTCGCATGTCGAGGTAGCTGCCGACCACGCCTTCGAGCTCCTCCGTCTTGTTTTCGAAGAAGTGGTTGGCACCGGGCACCACCTCGTGGTCGATTTTAATGCCGCGCTGGGTTTTGAGTTTGGCCGACAGGTCGGCGACCGACTGCGTCGGCACCACGCGGTCCTTGTCGCCGTTGATCATCAGGCCCGACGACGGGCATGGTGCCAGGAACGAGAAATCATAGAGGTTCGACGGCGGCGCGACGCAGATGAAGCCATCGATCTCCGGCCGCCGCATCAATAGCTGCATGGCGATCCAGGTGCCGAACGAGACGCCCGCGATCCAGCACGTGCGGCTGTCTGGCTTGACGATCTGCAGCCAGTCGAGGGCCGATGCCGCGTCCGCCAGTTCGCCCGGCCCGCCGTCCCACACGCCCTGGCTGCGTCCGACGCCGCGGAAATTGAACCGCAGCACCGAGAATCCGCGCTTGGCGAAGGTGTAATAGAGACTATAGACGACCTGATTGTTCATCGTGCCGCCGAATTGCGGATGTGGATGCAGGATCAGCGCGATCGGACTGTCCGCGGGCCCTTCATGATGGTAGCGGGCCTCGATGCGGCCGGCGGGGCCGTTGATGATCAATTCTGGCATGGTGCCTTTGGCTCAACCTGATTTGAATGCTGACGTTTCCGATCGGAGCCGTCGCGAAGTGCGGATTCGAGAGGCGAGGCGCGGGTCCGGCGCAGGGGTAACCGGTACGCTTCAACGGCAAGTGGTCTGCACGGCGGCCGAAAGTCGAAGGGGTCTGACACGATCGATACTTGACTCCAGGGATCGGAATTAACATATTCCGAGGAGTTTAGAACCATTCGAAAGTGCCGTGGACCAGTCTGCGGCTGCTCGCGCTCCGCACGACGGTCGCGCTTCTTAACACGATCGGGGTGGTTGGATGCAAGCGTGACCTTCGGTCGCGAAATGTGGCGGCGTTGGCCATCGCGGGTTGGCCCGGTAAAGCCGAGGAGAAGGCTTTGGAACTCAATACCAAGGGGCGCTACGCCGTGATGGCGCTGGCCGATCTCGCCAAGCACGGTGGCGCTGTGGCGGTGCCGCTTTCGGTCGTGGCCGACCGCCAGCACCTGTCGCTTGCCTATCTCGAGCAGATCTTCCAGCGCTTGCGGCGCGCCGGCCTGGTCGACAGTGCGCGCGGCCGCACCGGCGGTTACTTCCTGGCGCGGCCGGCGTCTGATATCCGCGTGTCCGAGATCATGTCGGCGGTGGAGGAGGAGACGCGGTTGACCCGCTGCCTCGATGGCAACGCTGGCTGTCTCGGCGAACAGCGCTGCCTCACGCACGGGTTGTGGCACGCACTTGGCGGCCATATCGCGGCATTCCTGACCAGTGTGACACTGCAAGAGGTGCTCGATGGTGTTCCGGCCGATAAACTCGCCAAGGTAGGCTCGCGGCCTATCGGATGGGTGGCCGCGGAATGACGCCTCGCCGCACATATCTGGATTACAACGCAACGGCGCCTCTGCGTCCTGAAGCGCGCGCCGCGATGATCGCTGCTCTCGACGCCGTGGGCAATCCATCGTCGGTACACGCCGAAGGTCGCGCCGCGCGCAGCCTCGTCGAGCGGGCGCGCGAGCAGGTTGCGGCACTTGTTGGCGCGATGCCGTCCGAGATCGTCTTCACATCGGGTGCGACCGAGGCCAACAACTGGGTCATGCATGCCGGTTGGAACCGCGTCGTGGTCGCGGCGCAGGAGCATCTGTCGATCCTGGAGCCGGCGCGGCGCTCGGGAGCCATTGTAACAGAGTTACCGAGCCGCCAAAACGGTGTCGTTGATCTTGCCATGCTCGGCGATACAGTCCCCGGCTTCTGGCCCGAGCGGTCACTGATGAGCCTGCAGATGGCCAATGGCGAGACGGGCGTCATCCAGCCGCTCGCGGCGGCCGTTGCTGCGGTACCCGACCATGTGCTGGTTCACTCCGACGCGGTCCAGGCCAGCGGCCGCATGGTCATCGACTTTGCCGCGTTGGCGCTCGACCTGATGTCGATCTCGTCCCACAAACTCGGCGGACCCAAGGGCGTCGGCGCGCTGGTTATTCGCGATCGTGTCGACCTGCCACTACTGGTCTCGGGTGGGGGACAGGAACGGCGGCGGCGGGCAGGTACCGAAAATGTCGCGGCGATCGCAGGCTTCGGCGCGGCGGCTGCTGCGGCCGCCTCCGATCTGGCCGCAATGGCACGCATCGCAGCCATGCGCGATCGGATGGAGCGTGAAGTGCTCCGGCTCGGGAGCGGCGCCGTAGTGATCGGAAGGCAGGGCCCGCGCCTCCCGAACACGTCCTGCATCGCTCTTCCGGGTCGCGCGGCAGAGACGCTGGTCATTCGGCTCGATCTGTCGGGCATCGCCGTCAGTGCGGGTGCGGCGTGCTCGTCCGGCAAAGTCGGTCCGAGCCACGTCCTCGCCGCCATGGCTCTGGCCCCGGAGATCGCCCGCAGCGCCGTGCGTGTCAGCCTCGGACATGCCACCACGGACGCTGATATCGACGCGTTCCTTGCCGCCTGTGGCCGAATGAACGAGCCAGTCCCGGCAGTGGCTGCGGGAAATCGAATTCCAGGGGCCTTGGTGGCGCGATCCGCGCTCGCCCCGATCGAAATCACAGTGGGAGATGTATGATGGCAGCCGTCGAAGCGACAATCGAACAGGTCAAGAAGATCGACGTCGACCAGTACAAGTACGGGTTCGAGACCGACATCGAGAGCGTCAAGGCTCCCAAGGGTCTCGATGAAGACACCGTGCGTTACATCTCGGCTCAAAAGAACGAGCCTGCCTGGATGCTCGAATGGCGGCTCGACGCATTCCAGCGCTGGAAGACGATGACCGAGCCGACCTGGGCAAAGGTGCACTATCCGAAGATCGACTTCCAGGACCAGTACTACTATTCCGCGCCGAAGAAGGCGGCCGGACCGATGAGCCTCGACGAGATCGATCCGGTCATCCTCGAGACCTATAAAAAGCTCGGCATCCCGCTGAAGGAGCAGGAGATCCTGGCCGGCGTCCAGGGCTCGCGCGTCGCTGTCGACGCGGTGTTCGACAGCGTGTCGGTGGTCACGACCTTCAAGGACGAATTGAAAAAGGCCGGTGTCATCTTCTGCTCGTTCTCCGAGGCCGTCCGCGAGCACCCGGAGCTGATCAAGAAGTACCTGGGCTCGGTTGTGCCGCAGTCCGACAACTACTACGCGGCCCTCAACTCGGCGGTGTTCTCCGACGGCTCCTTCGTCTACATCCCGCCGGGCACGCGCTGCCCTATGGAGCTCTCGACCTATTTCCGCATCAACGAGAAGAATACCGGGCAGTTCGAGCGCACGCTGATCATCGCAGATCGCGGCGCCTACGTGTCTTATCTCGAGGGCTGCACGGCGCCGATGCGCGACGAGAACCAGCTGCACGCCGCGGTGGTCGAACTGGTCGCCCTCGACGAGGCCGAGATCAAGTACTCGACGGTGCAGAACTGGTATCCGGGCGACAAGAACGGCAAGGGCGGCATCTATAACTTCGTCACCAAGCGTGGCGACTGTCGCGGCCATCACTCGAAGATTTCGTGGACCCAGGTCGAGACCGGTTCTGCGATCACATGGAAATATCCGAGTTGCATCCTGCGCGGCGACCACAGCCGCGGCGAGTTCTATTCGATCGCGGTGTCCAACGGCTACCAGCAGGTCGACAGCGGCACCAAGATGATCCACCTCGGCAAGAACACCTCGAGCCGCATCATCTCGAAGGGGATCGCCGCGGGCTTCTCGCAGAATACCTATCGCGGTCTTGTCTCGGCGCATCGGAAAGCAACCGGCGCGCGCAACTTCACGGCGTGCGATTCACTGCTTATCGGCGACAAGTGCGGCGCGCACACGGTGCCCTACATCGAAGCCAAGAATTCGAGCGCACACTTCGAGCACGAGGCGACGACGTCGAAGATCTCCGAGGACATTCTGTTCTATTGCCGCCAGCGCGGGTTGAGCCAGGAAGAGGCGGTGGCGCTCGTCGTCAACGGCTTCGTCCGCGATGTACTCCAGCAATTGCCGATGGAATTCATGGCCGAAACGCAGAAGCTCATCGGCATCTCGCTTGAGGGGAGTGTGGGATGACGCAAGCCCTCACCACCGCACGGGTGTCAACTTCGGGCTCAGTTGTCATCCTCGGGCTTGTCCCGAGGACTCATTCATCCGCTTGCACCGGCCTTCGCGGCACGATGGATGGTCGGGACAAGCCTGCCCATGACGATTAACGGTTTGTGCGGAGCGTTACATTGAGCAAGTCGCCAATAGGAACTGGGGCCATCATCCGCCAGCTCGAAGCGGATGCCAACGCGCATGCGCGACGTCATTTCGCCGACGTGGCCGAGTTCTCGCGCCTCCAGCGGCTCGAGCGCATGCAGATCCTGATCGACGACATCGCCGACTGGCTCGACGAGAAGGGCGACCGCGCGCGGCTCGAGGCTTTCGGCGTGTCTGTTCACGACGGCGAAGGCACGTTCTCGCTGAAGCAGGGCCGCCGCACTCTGAAACTCCTGCCGCGCGATGACCTGAGCTTCACCGTCGACGGCCGCATCATGCACCCGAACCGCGATTGCCCCACGCTCGACCGGCGCTGCTACGACGAGGTCCTGGCGCGCCTCATCGACTGGGCCCGCAACAAGAATTGAAACCACGCCGCCCACGCGGCTCAACACGAACACCACCCGAGGACGACATGCTTGAGATCAAGAACCTGCACGTGAAGCTCGCCGACGAGGACAAGGCCATCATCAAAGGCCTCACCCTCACCGTGCCCAAGGGCGAAGTGCATGCCATCATGGGCCCCAACGGCTCGGGCAAGTCGACCCTCGCCTATGTGTTGGCCGGCCGCGCAGACTATGAGGTGACCAACGGCGATATCCTGTGGAATGGCGAGAGCATCATCGAGATGGAGCCTGACGAGCGCGCGGCCAAAGGCGTGTTCCTCGCCTTCCAGTATCCGATGGAGATCCCCGGTGTCGCCGGCCTCACGTTCCTGCGCACGGCCACCAATTCGGTCCGCAAGAAGCGTGGCCAGACGGAGCTGACGACCCCTGAGTTCCTAAAGGTGGTCAAGGACCGCGCGTCCAAGCTCAACATCGATTTCGACATGCTCAAGCGGCCGGTCAATGTCGGATTCTCGGGCGGCGAGAAGAAGCGCTCCGAAATCCTGCAGATGGCCATGCTCGAGCCGTCGCTATGTGTGCTCGACGAGACCGACAGCGGCCTCGACATCGACGCACTCAAGGTCGTGTCGGATGGCGTCAACGCTCTGCGCTCGCCCGATCGCGCGATGCTCGTCATCACCCACTATCAGCGCCTGTTGAACCATATTGTCCCCGACAAGGTGCACGTGCTGGCGGAGGGCCGCATCCAGAAGACGGGCGGCAAAGAGCTGGCGCTCGAGCTCGAGCAATCCGGTTACGCCGAATTCCAGGGCAAAGCCGCCTGATGAGACGATGAGGCTGAGCGGTGCCGCGAAAACCGCGGACGCGCCGGGAGAGGCAAAGATAATGAATGTAGCGGTGATGAAGACGAAGTTCGAGCAATCGTTGACGGAACAGTTCAATCACGTGTCGGCGCGCCTGCCGGGCGGCGCGGCTGTCGGCGTGGCGCGCAAGGCGGCGCTTGGCCGGTTCAGTGCGCTGGGCCTGCCGAACCGCCGCATCGAGGAGTGGAAATACACCGATCTGCGCAACGCGCTGAAGGAGCCGCTGGCTGTCGCTGTCGACGACGACACGAAGGTGACCGTCGCCGACCTGATCGTCGCGCTCGGGCCGCTCGCGCATCTCGAGGGTCCGCGCATCGTGTTCGTCAACGGAGGCTGGCGGCGCGAGCTGTCGAACCTGGAAGGCGCGGAAGGTATCGAGGTCGCGGCCCTTGGGGCCACACTGACGGCCGCTCAAGACAAGATCGGCGAGGCGCTGGCCGGGACCACAGGCCCCGACAACGACGCGGTTCTCGCACTCAATACGGCCTACATGACCGACGGCGCCGTGGTTCGTGTCGGTGACGGTGTCGAGGTCGGCAAGCCCTTGCTGCTGGTCTTCATGCGCGCGGGCAATGAGGGTCGGTTCGTCGCCACCCGCAACGTCGTCAGCATCGGCAAGGGCGCGGCGGCGACCATCGTCGAAGCGTTCATCGGCTTGCCAGGCTCCACCGCCGAGGGTCAGCATAATTCGGCGACCGAGATCCTTGTCGGCGACAACGCGCGCGTCACCCACGTCAAGATCGCGGCCGACACCGGCAAGGCGACGCATCTGTCGAACTGGATGGTTGGCCTCGGCGCGGAGACGGTCTACCGCGGCTTCCAGCTCAACCAGGGCCTAGGGCTCGCGCGCAACCAGATCTTCGCCACCTATCACGGCGAGGGCGCAAAGCTCGATCTCTCGGGGTTGTTTCTCGGACGGGGAACCGAGCACATCGATACCACGCTGGTGGTCGATCATGCGGTGCCACGCTGCGAGAGCCGGGAGCTCTACAAGGGCGTGCTCGATGGCGAAGCGCGTGGCATCTTCCAAGGCAAGGTCATCGTCAGGCCCGACGCCCAGAAGACCGACGGCAAACAGATGGCGCAAGTCCTGATGTTGTCGCCGGATGCGGAGTTCGACTCAAAGCCCGAACTTGAAATCTACGCCGATGACGTCGTCTGCGGTCACGGCTCGACTGCGGCCGAACTCGACACGGATCTCCTGTTCTACCTGCGCGCCCGCGGCATCCCGCTCGATACGGCCCGCTCGATGCTGATCGAGAGCTTCGTCGGCGAGGCGCTCGACCGGATCGAGCACGAGGGTGTGCGCGAAGTCGTATTGGAGTTCGCACGTGGCTGGCTGGCGAATCTCGGCCGATGAACGATTGCGCCGCGGCGCAGGCAAGGAAACGGAACGACATGGCCATTGAAGTTCGCGAGGCTCGGGACGGCGCGCATCTGGCACTCGGCGCAGCATTCGACGTCGACCGCATCAGAGCCGATTTCCCGATCCTCTATCGCGAGGTTTACGGCAAGCCGCTCGTCTACCTCGACAACGGCGCGTCCGCCCAGAAGCCGCGCGTCGTTTTGGAGGCCATGGATCATGCCTATCGCTTCGAATACGCCAACGTGCATCGCGGTTTGCACCATCTCTCGAACGTGGCGACGCAGAAATTCGAGGATGCGCGCGAGGCCACGCGCCGGTTCCTGAATGCGCCGTCCATAAACCAGATCATCTTCACCAAGAACGCGACGGAAGCGTTCAACCTGGTCGCCAGTTCGTTTGGTGCCATGGCTATCGGGGAGGGCGACGAAGTCGTGCTCTCCATCATGGAACATCATTCCAACATCGTGCCGTGGCACTTCCATCGAGAGCGGCGCGGTGCCGTCTTGAAGTGGGCACCAATCTCGGATACGGGCGAATTCCTGCTCGACGAGTTTGAGCGGCTGCTGACGCCGAAGACCAAGATCGTCGCCCTCACCCACATGTCAAACGTTCTGGGCACCGTCGTGCCGGTGAAAGAGGTGGTACGCCTCGCTCACGCCCGTGGCATTCCAGTGCTGCTCGACGGCACTCAGGCCGCCGTACACATGCCGGTCGACGTACAGGACCTGGGTTGTGACTTCTATGTGTTCACGGGCCACAAGGTCTACGGTCCCTCGGGTATAGGTGTACTCTACGGCCGCAAGGCGCTGCTCGAGAAGATGCAGCCCTACCAGGGTGGCGGCGAGATGATCGAGGCGGTGCACGTCGATCGCATCACCTACAACACGCCGCCGCATCGCTTCGAGGCAGGCACACCCGCGATCGTGGAAGCCGTGGGGCTCGGCGCCGCGCTCAACTATATGATGCAGCTCGGCCGTGAACGCATCGCCCGTCACGAGGCCGAAATTTCAGGCTATGCCCACGACGTGCTCGGACAGTTCAATTGGATCAAGATCCACGGGACGGCGCCGGGCAAAGGCGCGATCCTGTCGTTCTCGGTCGATGGGCTGCATCCGCACGACGTGTCCACCATCATCGACCGATCGGGCGTGGCCATACGCGCTGGCCACCACTGCGCGCAGCCTCTGATGGAGCGGCTTGGCGTACCGGCCACCTGCCGCGCCTCGTTTGCAATGTACAATACGCGGGCTGAGGTCGACGCACTGGCGAAAGCGCTCATCAAGGCGCGTGAGTTGTTCGCATGACAGGAGTGAACGAAATGGACGGCAAACCCCTTGAGGATCCGGTTGAGCGCGATGCGCTGTTGCGGGAACAGGCCGCTGCTGTCGCGGTCCCGTCCGCCTCGAAATCACCGCCATCGGTTGCCGAAGGCGGCACTCCGGTCGACGGTTCCAAGTTGTCGGAGGAGCAACTCGACCAGCTCACCGCCGACATCGTGGCCGCCTTGAAAACGGTCCACGATCCCGAGATCCCGTCCGACATCTACGAACTTGGTCTGATCTACAAGATCGACATCTCTGACGATCGCGAGGTGGCGATCGACATGACGCTGACAGCGCCCGGTTGCCCCGTGGCCGGCGAGATGCCGATTTGGGTCGAGAATGCGGTCAACGCCGTGCCCGGAATCGCGGGCACCAAGGTCAAAATCGTGTTCGACCCGCCGTGGGACCAGAGCCGCATGTCGGACGAGGCCAAACTTTCCGTTGGCATGTTCTGAAAACCAGGGTGGCGGTTGGCGGAGTTGCCTGGTTGGGGCGGGGACGATCGACACCCTCGCAAAGTCGCAAATCAGCGCTATATTGTTGCTGTCGTAACGCCTAACTCGACTGGGAGCACAGATGAACGCCCACACGCCATCCGTCGCAACGCCGCGCGCCCGCGCCAAGGTCATGACGATCTCGGACGCCGCCGCCGGGCGCCTCAAGGCGATCATGGAGTCGAAACCGGGTGTGGTCGGGCTGCGGCTGGGCATCAAGAAGGGCGGCTGCGCCGGCATGGAATACACTATGGCTTGGGCCGAGTCGCAGGATCGGTTCGACGAGGTGGTCGAGGACAAGGGCGTGAAGCTGCTGATCGAGCCGATGGCGATCATGTACCTGCTCGGCACCGAGATGGACTATAAGACTGATAAGCTGGCCTCGCAGTTCGTGTTCAACAACCCCAACCAAAAGAGCGCGTGCGGCTGCGGCGAGAGCGTCAATCTCATTCCTGTCGCCAAGGACCAACTCGACGCCTTCAAGGTTTGAGGCGCCT
>PEQZ01000041.1 GCA_002928395.1 Hyphomicrobium sp. | reverse complement strand
GTCAAAAAATCACGATAGAGGGCGGCGACGCGGAGGTCGCGGGCTGTGAGATCGCGTGGGTAGGCGCTGTCGTCGACATCGAGCTCGGTAATGTGGATGTCGAAGTCGAGCACGGCCAACTGTTCCACGAAGGCGCAGAAGCGCGGGAAGTCGTAGGGCTTGCCGGATTTCAAGTGGCACTGCAGACCGATGGCGTCGATCGGTGCGCCTCGATCCTTGAGGCGGCGAACAAGATTGAGAAAACTCGCACGGAACGCTTGCCCAAGATCGTCCGCGGTCTCGGTGAACGCCTCATTGAGAACCAGCTTGGCGGCGGGGTCGAACTGGCGGGCCAGACGGAAGCTACGAGCGATGTAATCCTCGCCATAGGCTGCGAGATAAGGCCCCGCGCGAAGGTTGCCTGGCAGCCGGTCCCAGGGCGCGATCGGCTCATTGACGACATCCCAGGCATACGCGCGGCCGCGGAAGCGTTCGAGCACCGTCTCGATGTGCGCATCCATGTGGTAGCCAGCGTCGAGAGTGCTCAGGGACTTGATCCACTGCGGCACGTTGTCGTTCCACACCAGTGTGTGCCCACGGACGGGTAAGTCATGCTTGCTGGCGAAGTCGAACGACTGGTCGGCGGGCGCGAACTCGATGATGTCCCGCGATGGCCGAACTGTTGGCATCTTGAGCTCGAGCTCGGTGGTCAGGCTGCGCATCTCGCGGAGGTAGAGTTCGCGGTAGCGCGCACCGTAGGGCTTTTCGGTCTCGTGCATCGCGAAGGATGCGCCAACGAGGAGGCCCTTCGCTGCGCCGAGAGATCCGAGGGTGTCGGCGGCACGCCGCGGCTCGCGGGCTTGCAGTTGGCATGGGAGTGTGGCTGCGGTTGCGACGACGGATGCGGCCCCCGTGAGAGCCGCCCGTCTCGACAATCCTCGGCTGCCAATCAACATTGCCGCGCTGGCCTAGGTGCCGCCCCGTTCCAAGCCGCACGATCGAGACTATCGCTCAACATCCCGGAAATTCGGCCGGTGTCACCTCGCGCCGCCGCATTCCAGCGCTCGATATTGGCAACGGCGTGGGCGGCGCTGCGGGTGCGCCAGCCTCGTGTCGATACGAGCGATACGATGGCGTCGGCTGTTGCACCAGCATCGGCCGTATCGATGAAGGTTCCCGATGCGCCGAGCACTTCGCGGAACACTGGGGCATCCGGTGCGATCACGGGGAGGCCTACGAACTGCACCTCGAGCAACGGCAATCCGAGCCCCTCGTCGTGGGACGTGCAGAGGTAGGCGTCGGCGGCCTCGATTGCAGCCTTGGTGTCGGCTTTGGACAAGTAGCCGAGGAGACGGATGCGCGGATCGCCGCGCAGGAGGGCGGTCTCGTTGCCCCAGCCCTCGCGCCCAATGATGCCGAGCCGCGCATTCGGGAAACCACGCACCGCGAGAGCGTCTAGAATGGCGATCGCGGCCGCGTAGTTCTTGCGGGGCTCGATGGTCCCGATGGCGATGAGGTCGATCGTGAGGGACGCGGGCTCGTCGCGCACGGGCTTTGGCGGTTCGAGGTCGAACACGTTGCCAACGACCGGGCGATAGAGTGCGACGTTGGCATCGGGGCGCTTGTAAGAAACAAGCTCACCGCGCGTCTTATCGGAATTGGTGAGGAAGTACTTGAGCCCACCGACAGCCAGTCGGAACGGCAGCGCCATGTAGAGTTTCGCCTTCAGCCCGAGATCCTGGCGGCGGGTGATGAGGAACATGTCGTGGACGTACATGACCACGCGATTGCGCGCGAGCAGGAACAGCGGCGACGGCGGGAAGCCCGGAAACACGAAGACCGCGCGAGGGTTGATGAGTGCGAGCAGCGGCAGCAGAATCTGCTGGCGTAAAATCATCGACAACACGCCTCTGGATCTGACGTGGCGCACGTCGGCGCCTTCAAATTTCATTCGTTCGAACTGCTCGATGCTGACGCGCTCGATGCCGGTTATGTGGCGACCGAGGTGGGTCAGGTCGATGTACGCACGCCGCTGGACGCGATCGGGGTTGGCAGCCGGTGGCGGAGCGTGGTCGATGTCGCTGGGCATGGGGTGATCGAACCAGATTCAGGATCGCTGAGCAACGCTTCCGACCGCGTGCGCCGCACAGGCTTCGGCAAGCACGGCTTCGACGAGCGCTTCGTAAGTGGGCACGCGAACACGGAACGAGAATTCATCGGCTCGCATGCGCCGTTTCTCGGGGTCGCCGGTGTCATTGAGGGTGGCATTCATCGCGTCGGCCAGCTGCAAGTCATCGCCCACTGGGACGATCTTTCCGTGGCGGCCGTGCTGGAGGATTTCGAGCGGACCTGAGCACGCGGTCGCCACGACCGGCAAGCCATGGGCGAGCGCTTCCACGACGACGTTGCCGAAAGGCTCGGAGCGCGAGGAAAGGACGAAGCATTTCGCTGTCTCATAGGCTGACCACGGGTCGGAGAGATAGCCGGGCATGGAGACGCGATCGGTAAGGCCGAGGCTCGCCACTTGTCGCGCGACGTTCGGCTGGCCCGGCCCCTTGCCCAAGATGACCAGCCGCGCATTCGGCCGCTTTAGCCGGGCGAATGCGCGGATCATTGTGGGGTAATCTTTTTGCGAGACGAATCGGCCGACGGCCAGGATGATCTCCTCGCGGCCCCTGAGTTCGCTCGCGGTCGGGACACGCGTGGTCTCTGGGAAAAAGACGGGATTGTGGATTGCGACGGTCTTCTGGTTGCTCGCCCGCCAGGTCGTCAAGAGCGCGTCGCGGAGGCCATCGGACACTGCGACCGTTCGAGCTGAGGCAGCCGACAACATAGGTAGGGCCAGGTAGGTCGCAAGGCTCAACAGTCCCGATTTCCATTCTTCATAACCGTGATAGCTGATGATCGGCCGGGTCTCGACGCCAGAGAGCGCAATCGCCGCCAGGATTTTCGTGTTCGAGCCGCCAACGGCGGAGAGTGTCACGTCGGGGCGTTCGTCCGAGAGGATGCGCGCGAGCCGGCGGGTCGCCTGAAAGTGTCCCTTGCCGAGTGTGTGAAGCGGGATTGTGGAATCGAGGTTCGACCGGTTCTCGGTGGCCGCGAAATCGACCACGAACACCACGTCATAGCCGCGCTGCTTGAACGCGGTGGCAAGACACGCCCAGAGCCGCTCAGCGCCACCATCAACGAGGCCATGCGTGTAGAATAGAATTTTGGGCAACGGCATCGGCTGGATCTCGGTGTTGCAGGATCGGAGTGACGGCCACGTTGGCTGATCGAGGTGAGGGCGAGTGCTGGGACTTGCACGACGAAACGTGGTGCGAAAATCACGATCCGAAGGCGTGAGCGATGCGTCCTCCGACAAGCACCAAAATCACCCACCGCCAGTGCCGAGACGTTGCCTGAGCGGCGCGATCAGCGTGATGTCGGCCAAGAGGAGCGCGCATTGGGCATAGCGCATCGCCAAACGCCGCGGATTGGCGGCCAGCCGCCACAGCCATTCGAGGCCGCTATCGCGCAGCGCTTCGGGGGCGCGGATCTGGGCGCCTGCGATGAAGTCGAGCGCAGCACCGACCGAGACGAAACCGACCTTGATGCCGCGATCAACCGCGCGTGCTGCGAGGAGTTCCTGCTTCGGCGCGCCAAGCGCGAGGAAGCACAGTTTGGCCCCCGATGCTGCAATGCGATCGAGAGCGGCGTCGGCCTCGGCGCTTGTGTGATCGAATCCCAGAGGCGGCGCTTCGGTGCCGGCAATGGCCAGCGCGCCGTCTGAACGTTCAGCCAGGTCGCGGGCGGCCTTGCCGAGAACGGCGGCGGAAGATCCGAAAATGAATATGGGTAGGCCACGCCTAGCCGCCTCCATGGCGAGCGGCACCACGAGGTCGGCGCCGGTCGTACGCTCGATCCGGTGACACTGTCCGCGCGCAAGGCGTGCGACGGGCGCACCGTCTGCCGTTACGAAGCGCGCGTTGGCGTAGGCCCAACGGAAGCTCGAACTGCTGCGCAGCTTGACCAAATGATCGAGATTGAGAGTAACGGCCGAAAACCCTTCGCCGCGCTCAGCGGCTCCAGCGATGGCGATGACAGCGTCATCGAGGTTGGCGAGTGTGATTGGCCAGCCGTCGACGCGGGCGAGTTGCAATTGGCTTGATATCGAACGGGCCAGCGAGGTGCTATCGGCTTGCGCAACGGCGGGCGGACGCATGGACAAATCTTCCCCGACAGCGATACACACATTCTCCGTCGACATCTTAACCCCTTGTTAGCCGTAAAGGAACGTTTTTTTGTTGCGACTGCGAAAGCTCTGACCATTTGGACGTTTGCTGCGCGCCTTTCTGGCGACTCCATAGCGCCCGATGCCGGTCTCCCATTCACGTCTGAGGAACATGCTCTTGCAATCGTGTTCCGGCGCAGATGTTTGCTTCCCCTCGTGGAGCGCTCCAGAGCACATGTCCGGACGATGATGAACACGCGCAACACGATGTCTTCGTGAAGCTTTTGCAGCTGACGTTTGGATTCGAGACCAGCCGAGAGAGGGGGCCAGACGTCAGATGAACTAAACTAGCAATCGCTGTGCCGGACCAACGTCGAGAGGCTATCGAAGCTGGCGACGCATCTCGCTATCGTAAACATTGTATTTCCGATATCCCGGACGTCATGGCGGTGCCGGTCAGCGCACGTGCGGCTCGTCGTCGACTTTGGGATCTCGCATCAGGATCAGCATCATGAGTGTGAGCACTGCCAGTAGCGGGCTCTTGGCCGAAAGGCTGACCGATGTCGAAGCGACAAGGAAAAAGAAGACCAGCACCCAACCGCCGCCCGGCCGCACCGCAAGCTGGATTTCACGGCAGAAAAGTATCAGGCCGGCGAAGAAAAACTGGCTGACGATGATCCCGTTGGTCAAGGTGTAGGCGACCCAGAAGCTTTCAATACCAAAGTCGATACCGTAAAGCGACAGCAGCGTCTCGATCTGGCGCGCGTCCGGACCGAGCATGAGATCGTGCCATGAGATGTGTCGGAACAACTCGATCAATTCGGTGCGGGCTTCCGAGCTGCCTTTATCGTCGATGAAGCGCTCGATGAACTGGTCGAAAAATCCAGCTTCAGCGAGGCCCGCGAGTACAATCGCGGCGATCGGGATTGCAATGAGCGCGGCCAGGATCGACTGCGGATCGAAGCGCGCGCCTGTGACGACGCGGGCGAGCCTCTGGGCCGCCAACATGGCCAGAATGCCCAACAGCAAAACGGTTGCGGCCCGGCCGCCGAACACCACCATGGCAGCGGCACACAGCATGAGAGCCAGCGGCCGTGCCGATGGCGGCAGGTCGCGGCCGGCCCCAAGCGCCAGTATGAGAATGTAGGCACCCGTCAAACTGGCATTGGAGAGTGGATGGCCAAGCAGTGCTGTTGAACGCCAGTCGTCGTCGATCACTACGCCGGCCGCGACCAGGGGTGTAATGCGGAGGCCGGTCGCAAACTCGCCAATGCCTATGAGGGCGTTCGCAAGCATGATGGCATGCAAGAGATAGGCGAGCCTGCGGCCGCGCTCTTCGGGCATTTGGCGATAGAGCAGAAAGATGATGAGCGGCCCGATGAAGGTGTCGATCAAGGGCGTGAACGGCAGCTTCACGACCAGCACCGTGTGCGCCATGAGCAGGGTGATCGCGATGGCGTAGAAAACCAGTATCGGCGTACGCGCGGCTTCGGCCGCCAACCAGCGCAGTGGATTGCCCTGCGTCGGCAGAGTAGCCATCAGCACGAGTGCCGCCAGGACTGTCCCGGGATGGATCTTTTCGATCGGCGTGCCGCCGGCTTCACCATAACTGAAGCCGAGTTCGATCAGTGCGAGCGGCGAAAGGGTCATGAGCAGGACGACGGTCAGGCCGAGTCCCATGTCGGCCAACCAGCCGGCGGGCGGAAACGGCTGTGGCGACGCTGACGTGATATCTCGCGTCGGCCCGTGTGCGCCGTCATGAGCCTCCGAGGCCTGCTCGTTCGCGGCTCCTGCGGTCACGGCCGACCTCACGCGTGGTTGTTGTCCGTCATGGTCAGCACTACGCCCGCAAGCTTGCTGCGCGCGCCATCCATGAGGCCGAGTGTGGCGTTGAGATCTTCGTTGGTGGTCTCGCCCGAGCGGGCCACAAGTACGACCCGATCCGCACTTGGGATCAACGCTGCCCCCGACTCGTCGTCGAGCAGTGCGCCAGCGTCGATCACCACGAGGTCGTAGTTCTCGGATAGTGCGGCAAGACCCGCCAGCAGCTTGCGACGCTGGTGGTTCTTGAAAGTCCGGAGGTCGGCCAGCGCTATCGGCAAGAGGGAAAGTCCGGAGCGGCCGTCGCGTGTGGTGATCGACGCAAGGTGGTCGCGGTTGTCGAGAACGATGACGTGATCTGTCTTGATCGATCCGGCGAAAATCGCGGATAGCTCGGTGTCGGCCGACGTTGCGTCGACAAGCAGTACGCGTTCGCCGAGCAACGCCGAGGCATAGGCCAACCCGAGCGCGGTTGCCGACGTGCCGGCGCCGGAGCGCGCCGAGGCCAGCATCACCGTGAACGGTTGGCCGGGACGGTTGTCGACGCGCAGGCGGGACAGCAGGCGCAACAGCGATTGCCGGTAGGCAACCGCAGACGTGCTGCGCGCATCGGCGATGGCGGTCAACAGGTCGCTGAACTGGGCCGCGTTGACGCCACCCGTATGCGATGTCAGCCGGCGCCGCAGCAGGGCTGGCAATGACGACATCTCGAAGCGGGGGATCGCGGCCAGCTGCGCCAAGCCCGTGCTGCGGCCGATTTCGGCAAGAGAGCGGACACTGTCATCCATCTGGTCGCGGACCAGCGCTTGAGCGATGCCGAGGCCGAGGCCGCTCAGCAAGCCGATTGAAAGAATGAGCCAAGTCAAGGGCTTGGATGGCCGGTTTGGTACCGAGGCCGGTGAAATCACACGGGCATCCGCCGTGGCGATGCCCTGCTGCTCCTGCAACTCCTTGGCGCGCCCGAGGAACACACGCAACAGTTCACGGCTGGCGGTCACTTCCTGCTCGAGCTCGCGCAGCTTGATCTGGGCCGTATTCGTGCGCCCCACTTCGTCCTTGGCACGTTCCAGGGTGGCCGCGATCTCGCGCTCACGATTGACCGCGATCTGCTGTTCGTTCTGGGCAGAACTTGCGATCCGCTTCAACTCGGCCGCAATCTGCGATCTGATCTCGGCGACCTGGGATCTGACTTCGATGAGGACGGGATGACGCGGCTGCAGCTGGCTGAGAAGCGCGGCTTCGCGGCGTGCGACCTGGGCATACTGCTCGCGCAAACGTTGAACGAGCCCCGAGCGCAACGCGTCTGGCAGCGTGTCGGGGCTGGCGCCCGCCTTCAACGCGGAGTTGACCTGGTCCAGACGCGCTTTCGTCTCGGCCGCGAAGGCGCGGGCGGTGCTCAACTCGCCGTTGAGCCGCGTCAGCTGCTGCTCGTTGACGAGGCCACCTTCCGACGTGAGAATCTTATTGGCTTTCTTGAACTCGTCGGCGCGGGTTTCGGCCCGGCGGACCTGCTCGCGCAGCTGTCCGAGACGGGCATCGATCTGCTCGTTCGCGCGCTTGGCCTCGGCCTGTTTGGCTTGGGTCTGATCGAGGAGGTACGCGTCGACGACGGCCTGGGCAATCCGCGCCGCCTTGACCGGCGAAACGGAGCTCGTCTCGACGTCGACGACGTAGGTTTTCTGCGCCCGCTTCACTTTGAGATTGCGCGACAAACTTTCGATGGCCTGCAGCTTGGGCTCGGGCGCGGGTGGACGCGGGATCAACAGTGCCTTCAATTGCGACAACAACCCGCTGCCCTGCGGCGGCGCAAACTCCGGGTCGGCGTCGAGTTGCAACTTGTCGACGACACGCCGCAACACAGCATCGGAGCCAATGATCGACACTTGGCTTTCCACCAGCGCCAGATCTGAGCCGAAGCCGCCCTGTGTGACCTCGTCCGATACGACCTTCTTCAGTCTGGGGTCGATGAACAACGTGGTGCTGGCCGTATAGACCGGCGCTGCGGTGGCCAGATAGGCCAGCGCAAGTGCGAGGGTCGCGATCGTACCAAGCACAATGCTCTTCGCATGCCGTGCCAGGATACTAAGAAAGCCCGACACGCTGGTCTCTCGTGGCGCCATGACGGGTATGGCACGCGCGAATGTCTGGGGGGGCAATGCGGGAACGCGCGTCGACATTGGGACTACCCGGGGGGCTGCCTGAGCGCCGTTTGCACCAGCGGATTCGACTGCTGCAGGCCAAAAATTCGGTTTCGACGATGACTGTATCATTTTCTGACGCGCTTGACGTGTTTCCGGGTCCGGTCATGTTTTCTGGCCGCCAGCCGGAACCAAATCATGTGGTTCTGGTACCTGCAGGGCGGGCTTTGCAAGGCTCGTGCCCTGTTCTCAACTGTCGGAGCTGCCGCAGCAGGGGATCGCATCGATACTGATGTCGTACCGAAAGTCGGGCGTATATGGCGGACGTGGTGCAGCGGTCGACGGGACCGGAGCACGTGCTGTGACAACGTCACGAATAGGGGGATTTGGGGTTGTCGTTAGGCTGTAAAGTTAAAATGTCACGGAAACCCAAGTTGAGCGCGAGCTTGCGTTGTCGTGACACTCCTCTAGAAAAAGGGGCAAGGCTCTCCAAGCCAAGAAAACAATCTGTCGACGGACTTTGATCCGTTTAACCGTATGCGGCAGATAGCCAAGCGGCCGACCTGCATTGGCTGTAAGAAACGAGTGGCGGGCAGCAGGAAGGTAACGCTTGCGGCGACGGGTTGAACTGACCTTGTGCGGCATTTGCGGGTGAACAGTGTTAAATACAGTAGAGAGAGCGGAACGTTCCCATTCCGTCGTGAAGCAGCGGTTTGCGATCGGGAGTGGTGGTTTTGCAGTTTTGGCGCTGCTTCTGGAGATGGCAGTCGTCGTCCTAGCGTCGGTTGCGACCGGTGCCGCTTATCACGTCATGTTTTACGCCTCCGCCGGTCTCCTAGAGACCTACGCAATCGTCGGCGTGCTGACCGCATTCTGCTACGTGCTGCCGTTCCTGATGCGCGACGAGTATCGCGCGCAGGACTTCCTCGACGGGCGGCGCAGCCCCGATCGTGTTTTCGTGATCTGGAACTACGCATTCTTGTGCCTGGCGATGATCGGCTTCCTGACCAAGACGACCGACTTTTTCTCGCGCGGTTGGCTGTTGCTGTTCTACGTCGCCGGTCTTGGATCGCTACTGGCCGCCGAAGCGCTGATCCGGGCTGCGTTGCGCCACGCCATTCGCAACGGGCTGTTCGCATCGCGGCGGGTGATGCTGGTCGGGGCTACGGACGAAGTTGGCAAGATGTCGGCTGAACTGGCCGGAGCCACCTCCGGCGCCCGTGTGGTTGCAACCGCGGCCCTTCCCATTGGGATCACGTGGACCTCGGATCAATCGATTTCCAGCGCGGTGCTGGACGAAGCGCTGGCGGCGGCCGTCGCGGAAGCCCGGTCGAAAAAGGTCCACGACATCATCATTCTCACCGACTGGTCGCGGTCCGACCTGATCGGACGCATCGTCGACGGGTTTGGTTCGTTGCCGGTTGCGGTTCATTTGGGAGCTGCGGGCGTGCTCGGTCGCTTCTCGGACGCGCGTGTGGCGCGGATCGGGTCTGCCAGCACCTTGTCGTTGACGGAAGCGCCGCTAGGGCCGGGGCAGACATTGTTGAAGCGGACGTTCGACATAACTGTTGCGGGCGTGGCCTTGCTGCTGCTGTGGCCCGTATTGCTGGCGATCGGCCTGCTCATCAGGTTCGATAGCGACGGCCCGGTGTTCTTTCGGCAACGCCGCCGCGGCTTCAATCTCGATGAATTCCAGATATGGAAGTTCCGAACCATGTCGACGCTCGACGACGGCGACACCGTAGTCCAGGCGCAACGCAACGATCCCCGCGTCACGCGGGTGGGCAAGTTCCTGCGCCGCTATAGCCTCGACGAGCTGCCGCAGCTTTTGAATGTGCTGTCCGGTGAGATGTCGATCGTCGGGCCGCGGCCGCACGCCGTCGCCCACGACCGGGACTTCGAGAAGCGGATCGTGTCCTATCCACGCCGGCTCAACGTCAAACCGGGAATCACGGGCTGGGCACAGGTCAACGGCCACCGCGGCCTGACCGACACCGACGACGCTATGCGCGCCCGCGTCGAGCACGACCTCTACTACATCGACAACTGGTCGATCCGGCTCGATCTCTACATCATCGCCATGACGGTACTGTCGCCCAGGGCCTATCTCAACGCCCACTGAATTGGGCTGGTCCAGACTGGATCAGATCCCAGCGAGGGCGGGGGCAGTGTCAGCCCTCTCGGAAGGTGCGCGAAAGCGCATCCGACAAAGGTTTCAGGAAATAGCTCAGTATGCTGCGCGATACGGTCTCGATATGGACCTCCGCCGGCATGCCCGGCCGCAGCGTTTGGCCGGTGCCGATCTTGTTCAGCTCGAGCGCCGGGATCTCGACCGATGCCGTGAAGTGGTTGCGGCCATCCCTCTCCGTGATCTGTGCGGCCGAGATGCGGACGATGTTTCCTTCGAGGCGCGGCGTGGTGTGGGCATTGAAAGCCGGAAAGCGGACGCCAGCCTTTTGGCCAGTCCGCACCTTATCAATGTCCTGCGGCGCCAGCTGTGCCTCGACGATCAGCTTCTCGTCTTCCGGTACGATCTGGAGGATCGGTGTCGCCGGCGTCACGATGCCACCTTCCGTGTGCAGCGTCAGAGCGTGAACGATGCCTGCGCGCGGAGCACGGATGTCGATGCGGTCGAGCTTGTCAGCGAGCGATTTTTGCGTTTCGAGCGCTTCCGCGAGACCCGACTGCACCTTCCGCAGCTCGTCAACCACGCCCTCGGTGAAGGCCTTCGTGCTCTGCTTCAGTCTGAGATCGGCTTCCGACATGGCGGCCGCCATCTTGGCCAAATCCGACTCGATCCGCCCGATCTCACCTTCAAGGCGTGCCGCTTCGCGCTGCAGCGGCCCGACGCGCTGCTGGTTGACGTAGCCCTTCTCGAACAGTGGCAGCACCGACGCGAGTTCGCGCGAATTGATTTCGCGCTCTTTCTTGCGCGCCGTCTCCTGGAACCTGAGCCCGCGCAATTCGTTTTCGATCTGGGTCACACGTTCGACCAGCACCGAACGCTCGCCTTCGCGAGCCGCCCTGCGCGCATCGAACAGCTGCGACTGCGAGGCCGCGATCTTGGAAATTGCTGGATCCGTAGAGTCCAACGGCGACGGCAGAACAAAAGTTTGGCGATTGTCGCGCTCGGCCTCGAGCATGGCATTCTGGACCAGCAAGTCATTGACGCGGCCGGTTGCGACGGTGTGGTTGGCGCGAACCGCGGTCGCGTCGAGCTGCACCAGCACGTCGCCCTTGGCCACGCGGTCGCCGTTGCGAACCAGGATCCTGGCGACGATGCCGCCGTCGAGATGGGCCACCGTCTTGTAGTTGCTTTCGACCACGACCAGCCCGGGTGCGACAACCGCGCCGGCGATCGAGACCAGCGCCGACCAGACCAGCAGGCCACCGATCATATAGATGCAGACATTGAAGCCGAAGCGCACCCATGGCTCTGTGGACTGCCAGTTGTCACGCGCGAGAGCTGGCGCTTTGATGCCGAGCGAGATCTTCATTTTGTCGTGGCCTCGGGCGTCGGTGGTGCAGGTGAAACGCCATCTGCTGTGGTGTCTGCCGCGAGGCGGCGTGTCGTCGGGCGTGAACGGTCCGGCTGCACGTGCGGTTGCTCCACCGACTGCGCCGGATGCTGGGCGTGCTTTTGAGGCTGAGGCTGCGTTTGCACCTGGGCCGTGGCCTGCACGGCGCGGTCGGCGAGGCGGCCCGGATCTGGCGGCAGGCCGAGGCCATCGCCACCCCGGCGCGAGGGCGGAGCGCCAGCGGCCTGGAACAGCTTCATGACCTCGGCGGTTGGCCCGAAGGCCCGTTGCAAGCCACCGTCGATGTAGAGCAGGTTATCAGCCTTGCTGATGGCCTGCACACGGTGCGCGACGAGCACAATCGCCTGGCCGCGCTTGCGCATACCGTCCACCGCCGCCGACAGCGCCTCGTCGCCGGTACGGTCGAGGTTCGAATTCGGCTCGTCAAGAACCACGAGCGCCGGGTTGCCATAAAGCGCGCGGGCTAGTGCGATGCGCTGACGCTGTCCGCCCGACAGATAGGTTCCGTATGCGCCGAGCTGGGTCTCGTAGCTTTGCGGCAGCGCCAGGATCAACTCGTGGGCATGGGCCTGCTTGGCGGCTTCGACGATGGCCTCATCGGTCGCATCCTCTCGAAAGCGGGCGATGTTCTCGCGCACAGTGCCGGCAAACAGCTCGACGTTCTGCGGCAGATAGCCGATGTGCTGGCCGAGGTCCTCCGCGTGCCACTGATCGAGCCGCGCGCCATCGAGGCGGATCTGCCCGGCAAACGGGGGCCAGAGACCGACGAGTGCGCGCGCGAGCGTCGATTTTCCAGAGGCGGACGGTCCGATTACGGCGACCATCTTGCCGGGCTCGACGGTGAAGTTGATGCCAGCCAAGATGAGTTGACGGGTTTCAGGCGCTGCCACGCGGAGGTTCGCAACATCGAGCCGTCCTTTTGGCGCTGGCAGTTGTGTGCGCGCCTTTGTGGGAGGTTCTTCCAACAGCAAGCCATCGAGCTTGCGATAGCTCTCGAACGCCTTGAGGAAGCTCCGCCAATGGCCGATGGCCTGTTCGACCGGCGCCAGCGCGCGGCCGAAGATGATGGTACCGGCGATAATCGAGCCGGGGCTGATCTCGTTCTTCAACGCAAGCCATGCGCCGAGCGCGAGCATCAGCGACTGTCCGATCAGGCGAAGTGTCTTGGACAAGGATGACAGGCTGCCGAGGCGGTCGGCCGCAACGATCTGCCATGCCAGCGCATTGCGGTTGGCGTGCTGCCAACGTGTGCGGTAGGCCGACAGCATGCCCATGGCGGTGATGGCTTCGGCGTTTCGCTGGCCGGTTTCGGCCATGTCGATACCGATAGCAGCCGCCTTGTTGGCTTCCGCCAGCGGGCCACGGCTGCGCGCCTCGCTGACCCAGGCCAGCGCCAACAGCAACAGGGCGCCTATCGTGGCGGCAAGTCCGAGTATCCAATGCACGAGAAAGATCACGAGCAGGTAGACCGGCGTCCATGGGGCGTCGAAAAAGGTGATCGGACCTGGACTGGCCAGGAACTGGCGCAAGTTGTCGAGTTCGCGCAGTGCCGGCACGCTGGAGCCCTGCGAACCCACACTTCGCCTGAGGGACGCCTCGAAAATGCGGTCGCCGACGCGCTGGTCGACCTCGACGCCGATGCGGACCACAATGCGCGAGCGCACGAGTTCGAGCGCGCCGATGATGGCGTAGAGCCCAGCCGTCATGATCGACAACGCCAGCAAGGTCGGGATCGAGCCCGAGGTCATGACGCGGTCGTAGACCTGCAGCATGAACAACGGGCCAGCAAGCATCAGAATATTGATAAAGAAACTGAAGATGCCGGTGGCCACGAATGCGCGGCGGCTGGCATCGATGGCGGTCCGAAGTTCGCTCCGGCCAAGGCGCGGTCGTGCTTGCGCGCTCGAAGGCGCCGCCGGCTCAGCGGACATGCCGCCCGCCAGAGGCTTGCTATCTCTACCGGCGAGAAACGATGACAGCCGGCCAAGGGCGGATTCGGACAAGTGCCGCAACTGAGATGGCGCCGTATCGGCCGTGATCGCCGCGGGCCGGGCCGGATCGCCGGGCGGTGCGGATGCGGGGGTGGCTACGGGCCGCGGTGCGGCCGCTTGAGCTGCGCGCAGTGGCGACGGGGCCATTTCGGCTTGGTGCACGGCCGCGGGTTCGGTTGCGGCGGATGGCAGTTCGTCCCGGCCGTGGCCGAGCGGGCGAACTGAAATGCCGGGACCGGGGTCGCGCAGCAGGGCTTCCAACCGGGGGTTGGTGTGCTGGATGCGGTCGGAGGATTTCGGATCGGCCGGAGTAGGACGCTTCACGATCTGACCTGATGTTCGTTTGTCCTCGCGCCGCTTGCCGGCTGATCCTGGCAACAGGCATGGCGAGGCTGGAGCGGCACCGAGCCTCCCCTCGCGAACTATTTGAGACGAAGACGGTGAGAATAGGATTAATTGTCGGGGTGGTATTCGAAGTATCGTCGATCGGGTTTTCGAAATGACGGGCGCGTTCACAAAAAATTAGCCAAGTGCGGTCAACGTGGCAGTCAGGTTGAAGTTTCCGTCAGAATCCGGTTTCCCTAGTTCTGGAGTCGAGTATGCGTCTTAAAAGCATGATGGCCACCTTGGCCGCTGTCTTCGCGTTTGGTCTCGCGGCTCCCGGGTCCGCTGATGCCTTTGGATGGCACAGAACGGGCGAACCGGCCGGCTGGGGTCGAATTCGCACGATCCGCCATTGGGTCTATACCCCGCGCTACCACCACGTTTATCATACGCACGTGGCGACCGACCCCTACGCCTATCGCTCCGAGCCGCGCGGCTACTATCCCTACTACAACTCGGGCCACTGGCGCCCCGCGCACGAGATGCGCAAGGCGCGGCCTCATCTTGCCCGCCCGAAGTATTTCAAGGCCTGGGGTTATCCTAAGCAGAAGTACAACCACGTCGAGTGGCACACAAAGCACCACGGTGGTCATCGTCGCGGTCATTGGTGAATGGGCGCGCGGTCGAGCAACGGTCGACCGCGTCACGCCTTCTGCAACCGGGCGTTTAGCGGTTCTGGTCCACTGTATCGGTGGCGAAATACATTCTCGTTCACGCCACATTCATGTGGCTTGAGGCGTGATAGGCTCTCACACTAAACAGTTTCCGGGGCAGCCATCTGATCCGTGGCGAGCCCTTCGTTCCAGGCCGCTGCTGCGGCTGCACCCCGAGGAGAGATCCATGATCAAGAAGGCACTTTACTCGCTGATGGCGGCCACGATGGCGGTCGGCGTTCTGGCATCGTCTCACCAGCCGGCTGAGGCCCGCCGCGGCGGTCGCGTCGCCCTCGGCGTCGGCGCGGCCATCGTTGGCCTCGGCGTTCTTGGTGCATACGCCCATGCTCGCGACCGTGGTTATCACCGGAGCTCGTGCTACAAGGGTCCTGAGGAGTGCGGCTGGAAGAACCGCCGCTGCTTCGAGAACCGTCATGGCGATGTCACCTGCCGCGGTGGGCACTACACCTGCTGGCGTCCGACTTACTGCGATTGAGTTGCGCAAGGCCGTTGGCGGTTTGGCGCCGGAGCGGTCCTTAGAACCTGAAACATGTGAGGACGGTGCAAGTCTTTGCACCGTCCTCGCCTAGTTCTACTGGACGCAGTGGCAGTCTGACGCATCAAGACCCAGCTGGCCAGCCGCCGAGAACGGCGCCCGTAATGAACCAGCCGACGCACTCATCGCCGTTGCCGCCGGTGCCGCCACGATCTTCCGGGGGCATGCTGCCGCTTCATTTTCTGGCGCTCAATCTCGGCACCGGCCTGAGCATCGGGATCGCGGTTGCTGCACTGCTGGTTATGTTCAACGTCGGCGAACTGAAGACGCTGTTTCCGGCGCGGAAGATCCTTGGCTGGCGATTTCCCTCTTGTATCTGATGTGCGCGATGACGTTCGGCAGCCTGGGGATGGGTGTCGCCGTCATGTCGTTGCCGTATGATCTGCCGCCAGATCGAGACGAGCACGGCAACGGGAGTGGCGACCAGGGTTGACGGTTGCTGGTTCGTAGGGTGTCGTGGTTGGTGGCTCGATGTTTCGTTCCCTATGGTTCTGCCATGTGCTCCCGACATCGCCGCAGGGGAAGCAGTTGTCGGCGCCGGAACGCTCGAATTCCCATCGACGGCCGCCGCAATAATCTCGACCTCGCGCTGCGACCGGAAAGCTAGCAGGCCATCGCGGCCCGACGGCGCATGGCGGCGAGGTGGAGTGTGACTGCGGCCGCATTCGAAACGTTGAGGCTGTCGATGGGGCCGGGCGCCGCAATCCGGCAGATGACATCGCAGGTCTCCCGCGTGAGTTGCCGCAAGCCCTTGCCCTCGGCGCCCAGCACGATCGCAACCGGACCATCGAACGGCTGATCGTCGATCAGCGTTTCGCCATCACCATCGAGCCCGATGACCCGGACGCCGCTGCCTTTGAGTTCGATCAGCGCGCGCGCGAGGTTCTGGGTCATGACGATCGGCACAACCTCCAGCGCACCGGATGCCGACTTCGCGAGTGTCCCGTTGAGGGGCGGGCTGTGGCGACGGGTCATGATGACGCCGGACGCCCCGAATACGGCGGCCGAGCGGATGACCGCACCCGCGTTGTGCGGATCGGTGACCTGGTCGAGCACCACGATGGGGCCGCCGACGCAGGCCAACTCGGCGAGATCCGCAAGCTCGGGCTCCGGCAGATGCTCGGTCTCGAGCATGACGCCCTGATGCACCGTGTCCTCGCCGAGCAGCCGGTCGAGTTCCCGCGGGCTCACGGGCTCGGGCTTGGCGCCGCGGGCGGCAATGGCCTCGGCCAACCGCCGCTCGGCATTCTCGGTCACCATAAGCTTGCTGATCGTGCGGGCAGGGTTGCGCAGTGCGGCCTCGACCGGATGGACGCCGTAGAGTCGCACGATACCGTCGTCGAACCCGGCCGCGGCACCCTGAGGCCGCTGTGGTTTGCGAAAGGCGGGCTTGGAGGACCGGCGGTCGAACCGTTTTTGGTCGGCGGGGGGCATGGCTGGCTTCCGGTTGAAGGCTAGTCGCGCGTCGTGTGCCCGTCCCACGACGGTTTGGCGAGTTATCGGCAGAGCCGGGTTCTGACGCACGTCGTGGTGGCGATCAAGGTGCAATCGGTCGGCCAGTTTTCCAATTGACATGCACGGGCCACCTCACCATAAGGACCGTCGCTCGTTCGCTCAACGCGAAGAGCCGCCCTGTCGCGTCACGCGCAGGGCCGTTTCGTTTTGGTCTCGCGGCAGCGTCCGCCGGCTAGGGCGGTATGGAGAGGTGCCCGAGTGGTTAAAGGGGACGGACTGTAAATCCGTTGGCTTAGCCTACGCTGGTTCGAAACCAGCCCTCTCCACCACACCCTTACATTTGTTTCCTGCAGTCGCCGTCAGGGTGACGCGAGACCGTGCGCGGCCCTGCTGGCCCTGCTCATCCCGCAGTTCGATCTTCACATCGGGCGCCGAAGCGTCTATCTATCGGCAGCGTTTCCAAGTGGCGGTTGAGAGGCACCGGACATCGAGTAGCCGGTTCCGACCGTACGAGGGGCAGTTCTGGCAACGGCTTGAATTCGCTGGCGAACGCGGGTGTAGCTTAATGGTAAAGCAGAAGCCTTCCAAGCTTACGACGAGGGTTCGATTCCCTTCACCCGCTCCATTCGCCTTCGCACGGCCTACGGCCGCTTGCTTCGGCGGAATTGATCTGCGCAGGCGTGGCAATGCGCTCGTCGCCGAAGGCCGGGGCGAAGGCGAATGTCCCGCCATAGCTCGTTGTCGGCTGCGCAGCAGGCGGCGGCAGAGCGACGGCGGACTGGTGCAATATGAATTATGTTTATCTGCTCCAAAGTCAGATCGATTCCAATCGCTACTATGTTGGTATATCAAACGATCCAACACGACGGCTCGACGAGCACAACGGCGGCAAGTCGATCCACACCAACAAATTCCGGCCGTGGAAGATTATCGTCCAGGTCGGATTCGCAGATGCCACGAAGGCAAGCGCGTTTAAGCGCTACTTAAAATCAGGCTCGGGCAGGGCATTCGCCAAGAAGCACTTCTGATGGCACTCGTGAAGGGGGATGTATTTAAAATCGCAAAAGCCCCGCATCGACGGGGCTTTCGATTTAGAACTCGTCGCTGCGTTCCACATACGGTTTCAAGACAACCGCAGGGTACGAATGCGCCATAGGCCTCACTTCTTCTGTGGCCTTCTTCTTCTCCTGCCACACGCTGTACAGGTCATTGCAATCAATGCTGGCAACGACCATGCATACCCCGCCAGATTTCAACTCAACCAAGTCACCCTCTTTGAACGGCGTCCTGTGTTCCTTTGATTAACCATGTTCCGCCCCCGCGGCACGGATAGTCAACATCCAGGCGTCGTTCAAGCCCCGAACCCTGCTCGTTGCGGAACATTGGACTCAATAGCGACACCTGGTCGAACCTGCTTGCCAAAAAACTGTGCGAAAAATCCGCCAAGACACTGATTAAGCTACGAAATAGCGAACACGTCCAAACTTACGACGAGGCTTCGTTTCCCTTCACCCGCTCCAATTCTTGACGGTCGCCAGCGCCACGGCTGACCCGCACCCGCACCCGTGGCGTCCGACACGCAGTTGCCGCTTGCAAGGCTCAGCAATCCCCCCTATCGGATCGCGCCAATGGCCCTGTCCGGTTCGGCCGGGGTTGGTACCTTTCACGTTGAAACTCGTACGCAGGATACCGT
>PEQZ01000040.1 GCA_002928395.1 Hyphomicrobium sp. | reverse complement strand
AGGATCGGCAGCGCGAACGCCGCGGTCTTGCCGGTGCCGGTCTGGGCGATGCCGAGCAGGTCGGCGCCCGACTTCACGATCGGTATGGCTTTGATCTGGATCGGCGTCGGCGTCACGTAGCCTTCGGCATCGAGCGCTTTTTCGATGAGCGGCAAGAGGCCGAGTTCAGAAAACGTTGTCAAAGGAGAATACTTTCATGGGGGAGCCGCGCGGAACCGGCGTCGGGCACTCTGGCCAGGACGCGGGACGCGGCTGTTGCGGTGGACGCCCCGCGTGGCCTGGGCTGTCTGGGTGGGAGTGTTCAGGGCGCTCAACAGGGGGATCAGAGGGGCCGACAAGAACAGGTCGGAGGCCCGAAACATCCCTTCACGCGGCTGGAGCGCCGGAAATCGCTGTATGAGCGATGATGTTGTATCTCATGCTGCGCCGCACAAGTCAATCGTCTTCATCCCGCCGTGGGCCCAGCCGGTCGGTCCGTGTCCGGTTGGCGACGACCCGCCCCGAGCCGTGCCGCTATGCAGGTGGATGAGGGTGACCACCCCGGGCATTGCGCCGGGCGGCAAGGCGTTGCATCGCGGGTCTGACGACGAGCGAGCCCCGATAGACGATTTCCAGCAGCGGCAGGATGAAGGGCGAAGAGGCGAGCCGGCCTGCCCATCGCCAGCCCGGAACGTGGGTCCACAGTTCGGCGAAGGCAGCCGCGCCGCTCTTCAGATTGCCGTCAGCGGTTCGAACGTGGAACCGGGACATGGCCGCGCCTTTCGAAAGATCTTCGGCCACCGGCCCCATCTCGCAGGCGCTGACGTCGGTCCAGGCAAGATTGTCGGCGCCAGGCTTCGACCGGTAGTAGCCGATCTCGCGGCGGCACAGCGGGCAGCTTCCGTCGAAGTAGACAGTGGGCTTTGGGGCCGCGGATTTGACGTCTGACATATCGGCTGCGCTCCGGCGATCGGATGACCCGGATCGTCATTCTATCATACGGTTGAAGTCCGGCAGATGATCACAAGGGGCAGGGTGCGGTGAAAATCGCGCGATCAGCTCTCGCGCAGCGCGTGGCCGATCACCTTTTTCATCAGGCTCGGCAGCGCGGCACGGTCGAGGTCGCGGCGGGGAAGCCAAAGGCAGCGGTCGGGCTCGGCCCAGAAGGTCAGGGACGTGTCGAGCGGCACGATAGCGCGGTAGACCATGAGTTCGAGCCGGAAGTGCGTGAAAACGTGCACGACGCTGCCTGGGACCGCCCACCAGTCGCCATGGACCGGGATGCTCCCGAGAGCTTCGTCGGTGGCTACCCACTGGTCGATCCACGGCGTCGATGGCACCTCCAGCATCCCGCCCAGTAAACCCCTGTCGGGCCGCCGCCTGAGCAGCAATTGTCCATCCTCGCGGAGGGCGAGGAACGCGACACCGAAGCGCTTCGGCCTCTCGGCCTTGGCGGCCTTCGCCGGAAGCGTGGCTTCGATGCCGCGGGCGTGGGCATGGCAATCGTCCTGCAGCGGGCACATCAGGCATGACGGGCGGCGCGGCGTGCAGATGGTGGCGCCGAGGTCCATCATCGCCTGGGCGAAGTCGCCTGGCCGCCTGGCTGGAGTCAGAGTGGCGGCCAGGCGCTTCAGTTCGCGTTTCGCGCCCGGCAGCGGTTGTTTCACGGCAAACAATCGAGAGGTCACGCGCTCGACGTTGCCATCGACGGGGGTGGCCGGTCGCCCGAAAGCGATCGCCGCAATGGCGGCAGCCGTGTAGGGGCCGATACCGGGCAGCTCCATCAGCTCCGCCTCCGAGCGGGGAAAGTCGCCGCCGTGCCGCTCGACCAGGACCTTGGCGCAGAGATGCAGGTTGCGGGCGCGCGAGTAGTAGCCGAGCCCGGCCCAGGCCGCGAGCACATGATCGAGATCGGCCGCCGCCAGGGCCGTCACCGTGGGCCACGTGTGGATGAACTTTTCGAAGTAAGGGATGACCGCCTTGACGGTGGTCTGCTGCAACATGATCTCGCTCAGCCAAACCTTGTATGGATCGGCGCGGCGGCGGGACTTGGCGCGCCATGGGAGATCGCGCTTTTCGCGGTCGTACCATTCGAGCAGCGACGAGACCGTATCCGGGCCAGCCGGCCGGAGCGGTAGTTGCCCTTGCGCCACAGCGGTCACTCGATCCCCCTTCGCCTTGCAGCGATTGCACAAGACGCATCCACGCGAATCGCTGTCACGATGGTAGGGGCGAATGGGCCACGTTGGAACCGGTCGCCCTGACGTGAACAATGTTGACTGGGGACTGTGTCGCGATGGCCAAGCTGACGGAGCAGGCGCGCAAGCTCGCGCATCGACTGCCGCACGGCCACGGGATACCGATGCCGGCGGCGCGGCCACGCAACAAAAACTTCGTGCCGGCCAAAGCCGTGGGCACGTTCGTTCCCCGCCTCACCCAGAAAGCCTTTGAAAAATACGGATTTTCCGCCGCAACCCTGTTGACGGACTGGGCCGCAATCGTCGGCACGGTGCTGGCGCGCGATACTCTGCCGGAGCGGCTCAAATGGCCGCGCGGCGTCGAAGCCTATGGCGAAACCGTTGCGGGGGCCGAGGGCCGCCCAGGTGCGACGCTGATATTGAAGGTCGATCCGGCCCGCGCACTCGATATCGAATACAAGCGCGTGCAGATCCTGGAGCGGATCAACAGCTATTTCGGCTATCGGGCGGTGGCGGAGATCAAGCTCACCCAAGGCGTGATCACGGCATCGCCGCGCCACCCACGGGACGTCCAGGCGGCGCATGGCACGATGGCTGCGACACCGAAGTCCGTCGTCGCGCCGGATATGTCGCAGGTGATGGACGAGGGCCTGCGCGCGGCCTTAGAGCGGCTCTACGCCGGCGTGCGCGGCACCAAGCGTTGAACGCGCGGATGGCCGTGCCCTCATCTGTCACAGGGTCGTGTGCCCGCATTCAGTTGCCATTCAGCGCCGTTTTGCCTTAATCGGGCAGTTCGGCCGTGGTATCGCGGCCATCGCAAATCCCATGGAGCCTTCCCGTGATCGACCTGACTTCGCGGCCAGCCCGCATTATGTTCTCCCGCCGTGCCGTGGTGCTGGCCTCCGGTCTCGTCGCCCTGACAGCCGGTGCTGGCGGCGGTGCTTGGGCGCAGCGCAAGGATGCTGGCCCGGCCGAGGTCTCCGTCGAAGAGCTCATGAAGCCGCAGGATCTTCCTGATCTCGTGATCGGCGCGGCCGATGCGAAAGTCACTATTGTCGAGTATGCCTCGATGACCTGCGGCCACTGCGCGCGCTTCCACAACACGGTCCTGCCGGAACTCAAGAAAAAGTACATCGATACCGGCAAGGTCCGCTTTGTCATGCGCGAGTTCCCGATCGACAACCTGGCCGCCGCCGCCTCGATGCTGGCGCGCTGCGCGGGTGGCGACAAAACCTACGGCCTCATCGATACGTTCTTTGCCAAGCAGGCGGATTGGGCGTTCAAAGAGGGCAGCCCGGTGCCGCGCCTGTTCGAAATCGCCAAGCAGGCCGGTTTCACGCAGGAGAGCTTCGACAAGTGCCTGACCGATCAGAAGCTGCTCGATCAGGTGCAGGCCGTTCGTGCGCGCGGTTCGGACAAGTTCGGCGTCTCGGCCACGCCGACATTCTTCGTCAACGGCAAGAAACTCGGCGGGCCGACACTCGCCGACTTCGAAAAGGCGATCGATCCGCTGCTGGCCCAGTGACTTCAAAGCCAATAACTTCAAAGCCAGTGACTTGAACGCAAGCGAGCGGCAACCGAGGACCACGGCACCTTGAAACGCTTCCCGTATCTGCCGGTAACCGGCGCGCTGGCGGCCGTCGTGCTCGCGGGCTGCGCCGGCGACACCGCGTTCTCGCCGGGTGCGATAACGTCGGAAGCCAAATCGCAGGCTTCGGGAGCCGGCGCGGCCTACGCCGATGCCGCGACGGGCGCAGCCAAGAGCGACAGCCCGCGCAGCCCGTTCAGCGAACACCTGGAAACCGCGACCGGCGGCCGCGAGGTGCTCGAAAAGCCAACCGTCGCCGACGTCATGCTGATCGGCGCCTTGCCGGACATGAGTTGGGGCCGCGACGACGCGCCGGTGACCATCGTCAAGTATGCGTCGCTCACCTGCCCGCATTGCCGCAAATTTCATTCGGATGTGTTCCCCGAACTCAAGCGGACCTATATCGACACCGGCAAGGTGCGCTTCATCCTTCGCGAGTTCCCGATCGGCAGGACCAGCGGCACGGCCACCCTCGCGCTCCGGTGCGCGCCACCCGCAAGGTATCTCGATCTTTACGGCAAGTACTTGAACCAGCAAGCGAGTTGGGTATCGCAAGAAGTCCGCCTCGACCCGATCTTCGCGGTTGCAGCCCAGGTGGGGATGAAGCGGGCCGAGTTTGACGCCTGCCTTCAGAATCAGGGCATGATCAGCGGACTGCAATGGGTCAAGGACCGCGGGCGCAAGCTCGGCATCATCGGCACGCCCAACTTCTTCATCCAGGGCAAGCTCATCAAGAGCACGCTTGGCTGGAAAGAAGTGCGTGAGCTGGTTGAAGCCAACCTCGCGTCGCCGGTGGCAGCTAGCGCTGCGGCCGTAGCGCGCTGAAACCGATCGGGCCGCCCGTATCACTCGTCCGCGCGAACGGCGCCGGCCGGGAGGGAGTGCTGCGATGAAGATCAGCCGGTTGAGGCTTCTGGGTTTCAAATCGTTCGTCGAGCCGACCGAACTCGTGATCGAGCGCGGGTTGACCGGCGTGGTCGGGCCCAACGGCTGCGGCAAATCCAATCTGCTCGAAGCGCTGCGCTGGGTTATGGGCGAAACCTCGCACAAGTCGATGCGGGCTGCCGCCATGGACGACGTCATCTTCTCGGGCACCAACAATCGCCCCGGTCGAAACTCGGCCGAGGTGACGATCTTCATCGACAACAGTGAGCGCAAGGCGCCGGCCGAGTTCAACGGCGAGGACGTGATCGAAATCACCCGGCGCATCGAGCGCGCCGCGGGCTCGGCCTATCGCATCAACGGTTCGGAAGCGCGCGCTCGCGATATCAAGATTCTGTTCGAGGATGCGGCCACCGGGGCCCGCTCGCCCGCGCTCGTCCGGCAGGGTCAGATCGGCGAGATCGTCAATTCAAAGCCCGAGACCCGCCGCCGCATTCTCGAGGATGCGGCAGGCGTCGCTGGTCTTCACAGCCGCCGGCACGAGGCCGAATTGAGATTGAAGGCGGCCGAAGCCAATCTGGTCAGACTGTCGGACGTGATGGGTGGGCTCACCTCGCAGCTGGAAAGCCTGAAGCGTCAGGCCCGCGCAGCCCGCCGCTACAAAGAGCTGTCGGGCGAAATCCGCAAACAGGAGGCGCTGCTGTTCCACCTGTCGTGGTCGGATGCGCAGTCCGAGGTCGACAGTCAGGAGCGGCTGCTAGGCGACGTGCTGGCGAAGGTCGGGCTGGCGCTGGAAGCCGAGGCGCAGGCCATCGTCGGCGAAGCCTCGCTTTCTGACACGCTGCAACCGTTGCGCGAGACCGAGGCCAAGCGTGGCGCGGCGCTGAATCGGCTCAGGATCGAACGCGAGAATTTCGAGAAAGAAGCGCAGCGTGCCGCCGAACGCGAGCGCGAGTTGAAACACCGCGAGGGGCAGTTGACGCGCGACATCGGTCGCGAGCAACAGCTGATCGGCGAGGCGCGCGAGCTGATCCAGCGGCTCGAGGGCGAGATCGCGGCGCTGGCGGAAGCGGAGGCACAGGCCGACATCGCCGAAGAGACGGCACGCGCCCGGCTCGATGACGCCGACGACAAGCTCAAGGCCGCCGAAACGCGGCTGACTGAAATCACCACGCGCGCGGCTGAACGGCGGGCCAAGCGCCAAAGCCTCGATCAGAGCCATGACGAGCGACGCGAGCAGGTGGCGAAGATCGAACGGCAGATAACGGGGCTCGCAGGCCAGATCCGCGACATCGCCGCCCGCGCGCCGGACGCCGTCAAGCTCACCGATACCGCCGAGCGTGGCAAGGCGCTGTCGGCAGGCCTTGATGCGATCGAGGTCGAAGCGGCCGAGGCCGAGGAGCGGATCACCGCGCTCGCCGTATTCGCCCGCGCCCGCCGCGAGATCAGCGAGACGGCGCGGCTCGCCGCCCACGCCCTCCGCACCGAACGCGAGACACTGGTCAAGCTGTTGACGCCTGCGCGCGACGCTGGCTTCCCGGCAATCGTCGAGAAGATCCAAGTCGCGGCCGGCTATGAAGCAGCTTTGGCCGCAGCCCTCGGCGACGACCTCGAAGGCGCGCTCGATCCGTCGGCGCCGATCCATTGGCTGGCCCTCGAAGGGGCGAGTGGCGATGCCCAGTTGCCGGCCGATGTGGAGCCGTTGATTCTGCACGTCAGCGGGCCACCGGAACTGGCCCGGCGGCTGAAGCAGATCGGCGTCGTCGAGCGCGCTCAGGGTGGCAACCTCCAGCGCAATTTGCGGCCCGGACAGCGCCTCGTCAGTCGCGAGGGCGACCTGTGGCGGTGGGATGGCTTCGTCGCAGCCGCCGATGGCATGACGGCGGCCGCGCAGCGTCTGGCCGAGCTCAACCGGTTGTCGCTGATGGCCGGCCAGGTGGGCGAAGCAGAGGCGACGCTCGCGGCGGCCGAGACCGAGGAGCGGGACGCCACCCAGGCGCTGACCGAAGCCGAGGCCGACGTGCGCCGGTTGCGGCAGACCGCGCGCGACACCCAGAACGAGTTGCAAGGCGTGCGCGAGGCGTTGACCGCGATCGAGCGGCAGGCGCGCGAGACCGAAGCCCGGATGCTTTCGGTCAGCGACGCCAAGGTGCGCGCCGAAGATGATCTCGTCGAAGCCCACGAGCGGCTGACCGAGATCGTCACGACGATCGAGCTGTTCGACGATGGTGAGGATATGGCGCCCGCGGTGGCCGCGGCCCAATCGGACGCGGCCGGTTGCCGCCGTGCGGCGTCGGAAGCGCGCGCGGTCCTGGCCAATCTCGAACGCGAACGCCAGTTGCGCGGCGAGCGCAGCCGCATAGCCGACAACGAGCGGACCCGTTGGGTCACGCGATCGAGCGGAGCGGAGCAGCAAATCACCACGCTGAAGGAGCGGCTGGCGGAGACATCGGTCGAGCTCGAGACCTACGCGGAATTGCCCGTGCTGATCGACGAACGGCGGCAGAAGCTGCTCGACGAAGTGAGTGCCGCGGAGCGCAGCCGCCAGATAGCCGCCGATGAATTGGCCGCGGCCGAGACGGCGATGCGCGCGGCACAGGCGGCCTTGCGCGCGGCCCAGGCGGCCGCCACCGAATCGCGCGAAGCAAAAGCACGGATCGAAGCGCGGCTGGAGGGCGCTCGCACGCGCCGCCAGGACGAGGCCCGCAAAATCCGCGAAACTCTGGGTGTCGTGCCCGAAGGCTGCTTGCCGCTGACCGGGATGGCGGCAAGCGACCCGATGCCGCCCTTGGCCGAGGTCGATCGTCAGCTGACGCGGTTGAAGGCCGACCGCGAGCGGTTGGGGGGCGTCAATCTGCAGGCCGACGAAGAGCTCGAAGCGGTTAGCTCGCAGGTCTCGACGATGGAGACGGAGAAGGCCGACGTCGAGCAGGCGATCGCCAAGCTGCGGGGTGCCATCGGGCAGCTCAATCGTGAGGCGAGGGTGCGGCTGAAGGAGGCGTTCGACACCGTCAACGGCCACTTCCGGTCGCTGTTCTCGGTGCTGTTCCAGGGCGGCGAGGCGCGCCTCGAAATGGTCGAGAGCGAGGAGGATCCGCTGGAAGGCGGACTCGAGATCATTGCGCGGCCACCGGGCAAGAAGCCAGCCACGCTATCGCTGCTGTCGGGCGGCGAGCAGACACTGACCGCGTTGTCGTTGATCTTCGCCGTCTTCCTGACCAATCCGTCACCGATCTGCGTGCTGGACGAGGTCGATGCGCCGCTCGACGACGCCAACGTCGATCGCTTCTGCACCTTGATGGAGAAGATGGCCGCCGATACCGAGACGCGCTTTCTGGTCATCACCCATCATCCGATGACGATGACGCGGATGAACCGGCTGTTCGGCGTCACCATGGCCGAGAAGGGGATCTCGCAGCTCGTCTCGGTCGACCTCGAAACCGCGCAAAGCTTCCGCGAGGCGGTTTAGGCACGCGCGGATGCCGCTTGCTCGCCTCCGGCAAGACTGGGCATCCGACGCGCCAACGATAGAGCGCGCTCTCTTTGGTGGCGCTTCAGGTGCCGACGGGGCACCCGCGCTCTCTTTGGTGGCGCTCCAGGTGCCGACGGGGCACCCGCGCTCTCTTTGGTGGCGCTCCAGGTGCCGACGGGGCACCCGCGCTCTCTTTGGTGGCGCTTCAGGTGCCGACGGGGCACCCGCGTTATTCCCTGTAGCGGACGACGCGGAACCCGACGCCCTGGTCGGCATCGAGGATGCCGATCGGAGCCCGTGCCGGAAATTGCAAATGGGGTCCGGTTTGGTACCACGCGCCGCCCTTGATCATCCGAAGCGAGCACTCCCCGACCGAGGCTGCCACGGAATTTTCGGATTCGTTCCAGCAGTTCTTCACGAATTCGGCGGCGTTGCCGTGCACGTCGTGGAGGCCGAAATTGTTGGCCGAGAAACCGCCGACCGCCAGGGTTGATTTGCGCGGATCGCCGGCGGTGCGGAACTGTGCCTGCGCTCCGTGGATCTGCTTGCCGGTCTGGTAAAGCTCGAACGAGCCGGCACGTGCGGCGTGCTCCCATTCGATCTCGCTCGGCAAAGCATAACGCCTGCCGGTTTTCTCGGTCAGCCAATTGGAGTAGGCTGATGCATCATGCCAGCTTATGCAGACGACGGGATGATCCTCTGCCTGCTCGATGCCCGGCTCTTTGTAGGTCGCGCCCTGGAGTATTTGCTGGCCGGCCCTGCAGACGTTGGCGGGCTTGTAGCCTTTGGCCTTCACGAAGGCGTCGAATTGGGCGACCGTGATTTCGTAGCGGCTGATGGCGAAGGCATTCAGGCTTTTTTCCTGTAACGGTCCGAGTTTCGGACCAGCGGCGCCGGCAGCGTGGAACAGAGTGCCGACGACGGTTTTGCCGCCGTTCAAAGCCACCATCGGCGGGCAAACATCGCAGTCCCGCCCGCCGGACGACGCGAATTCGGTTTTTTTCTGTGGGTCGCTGCTGTTGCCTTTGCCGTTGCCGCTGCCATCGTCTCCGCCGGAGCCGCCAGCCTTTCTCGTGACTTCGGCCTCGGCTACTCCTAGCCCATCATCCCCATCGGTCACTTCGCCGTGCTGTTTAGATTTCTTGCCGCCCTTTTTACCGGTGGTTTCCCATTGGCCGTGGATGAAGGCGGACTTGTCCTCAACCAAAAGGAACACAACGCCGATCAGGCCAAACAAGCCGAACAGAGCGTACACCATGCTCTGCTTGTACTTATCGGAAACGCCACTGTCGATGACCATGGCCAAGGCGCCGATTCCGACCAGCGCGACGACAAGCAAAGCAACAAGCAGCCAGTTCATCATGGTGCGGTACTCGAAAGCGAAATCATCTGACGACCGAGACGCTACCAGTTAACCGTCATCAAATGCTGAACGAGCCGGGGTCCGCCTGAATTGAAATCGTATCTGCAATTCGATAAAAGTGCCGACAGCCCGCGCGGCGGGGTTCGGTCGTAGCCATGGCAGGCCCTTGGGTGTCCCTGCGCGGTTTCGCCATACCCCGACACCGACCTTCGGAGCAGGTGGTTTTCTTGACACCCCCAGATGCCGTCACTATGGTCCGCGCCGACAATAACCCCTTATCGTGTTGCGGCTTCCTGCTCGGGGTGCTCCTGCCATGTCGATTGAAAATCAGGGTGGCGGCGGTCAGCGCGGCGATCTGAGCCCTGAGGACAAGGCAGCCTTCGAGCGGCGCATCGCGGGTCTCGACAAGCGTCTCGGCGACGTCAAATCGCGGGAAGCGGCTGCGACCAAGGCGAGCAGGGGTCGGAGTTCGCAGAATCGTGGCATGGCCTATGGGTTGCGGATGGCTTCCGAACTCGTGGCGGCGGTTCTGGTGGGCGGGTTGATCGGCTATGCGCTGGACCATTTCCTGGGCACCAAGCCGTGGTTGTTTCTGGTCATGTTCATCCTCGGCTTCGCCGCCGGGGTAACCAACGTGATGCGGAGTTACGACAAGGTGCAAAAGGACGTCGCGAAGACCACCGGTGGCAACATCGGTCACGCCGTGCCGGACGACAACGACGACTGACAGCCGGTCTGAGACCGGCAGTGGGATATGGGGGTTGGACGTGGCAGCTGCGACTAGCGGTGGTGGTACCGGGATGCCGGATCCCATCCATCAGTTCGATCTCGAACGCCTTTTTCAGTTGAACCTGTTCGGTTACGACGCCTCGTTCACCAACTCGTCACTTTACATGGTGGTGGTGGTGGTCGCGATCGTCGGATTCCTGCTTTATGCCATTCAGACGCGCTCACTTGTGCCGACGCGGCTGCAGTCCCTGGCCGAGATGGCCTATGAATTCGTAGCCGGCATGATCCGCGACAGCATGGGCGAGGAGGGAATGAAGTTCTTCCCGCTCATTTTCACGCTGTTCATGTTTATTTTCGCCGCCAACATGATCGGGCTGATCCCCGGCGCATTCACGGTCACCAGCCACGTCATCGTCACCGCCGCCCTCGCCCTGCTCGTGTTTCTGACGGTGATCATCGCAGGCTTCGCAAAGAACGGTCTCGGGTTCCTGAAGCTGTTCGTGCCGGATGGCGTGCCGATCTACGTGCTGCCTCTGGTGTCGGCGATTGAAGTCATCTCGTTTTTCTCGCGACCGATCAGTCATTCGCTGCGGTTGTTCGCGAACATGCTCGCGGGCCACATCACACTCAAGGTGTTCGCAGGCTTCATTGTCATGCTGCTTGGTAGCGCAGGAGCCGCCAAGTTTCTGATGCCATTGCCGCTGATCGCGGTCGTCGGCATTACTGCTCTCGAATTCCTCGTCGCTTTCCTACAGGCCTATGTCTTCACGATGTTGACCTGCATGTATCTGAACGACGCCTTGCACCCCGGCCACTAGACGGCAACGGGTGGAACAAGCGTTTCCTTCGCCACAGAACTCAGCGGATTTCGATCAACCACAAGGAGAATTCTCATGGATGCAGCGGCAGCAAAACTCATCGGTGCCGGCATTGCCGCCCTCGGTATCGGCGTTTCGGCCATCGGCGTCGGCAACCTGTTCGGCCAGTTCTTGCAGGGCGCACTGCGCAACCCGTCGGCAGCTGACGGCCAGTTCGGCCGTCTTATCTTCGGCTTCGCAGTGACCGAAGCGCTCGGCATTTTCGCGCTCGTCATCGCCTTCCTCCTGCTCTTCTCGTGATCGAATAGGCTCCCTTGCCTGCCGGACGTCGCGCCTCGTTCGATCGAGCCGCGACGTCCGGTGGCTGGGAGTTCGATTGCTTTTGTCGTGCGACGCACAGTGCCCGCGGCGTATTGGATGCGTAGGCTTTTGCCAGCGCCGCATCGATTGATCGGCTTCCCGAGGCTCGAGGCTCCGCAAGGCCCGGCCCCAGAGACTGGACGGATTCATGGCCCAGAAGGTCAACGCCGGAACTGAAGTTCCGCATGGTGCTGGACACAAGAAGGTGTTCCCGCCGCTCGACCAGCAATTCTATGCGTCCCAGCTCATCTGGCTGGCGATCACGTTCGTGGCCCTCTACATGCTGCTGTCGCGGCTGGTTCTGCCGCGCATCAGCGAAGTGATCGACGAACGCAGTGCGCGTATCCGGCGCGATCTCGACGAGGCCGAGCGGCTGAAATCCGAGACCGACAAGGCGCTCAAGTCTTACGAGCAGGCGCTCGCGGATGCGCGTGCCCAGGCCGGTGCGACCGTCAAAGAAACGCGCGCCCAACTCACGGCTGAGAACGAGCGAGCCAAGTCGTCGGCAGAGACCCAGCTTGCCGCCAAGGTCGCCGAAGCGGAAGCACGTATCGTTGCGACCAAGTCGAAGGCCATGGCCAGTGTGTCCGACATCGCCACCGAAACGGCCGGCGCCGTGGTCAACAAGCTGCTCGGCACAATGCCGTCCGTCGACGAGATCAAGAAGGCGTTGGCGTCCTGACGCCCAGACCTTTTGCCGAGGCGTCTTGTTGCCCAGGCGCCGAGATGTGATTGCGACTTCAGAAGGCGAACGAGGACGACATGTTCAATCCGGCCAACGCTGAATTCTGGGTGCTTGTGGGCTTTGTGGCCTTCATGGCCATCCTGGCTTACGTGAAGGCTCCGGCCATGGTCAACAAGGCGCTCGACGATCGCGCCGACGCGATCCGCAAGGAGCTCGACGAGGCACGTCGCCTGCGCGAGGAGGCGCAGGAGCTGCTCGCGGACTATCAGCGCAAGTCACGCGAAGCCGCCGATGAGGCCAAGGCCATCGTCGATCAGGCCCGGCGCGAGGCGGGTGCGCTGGCACAGGAGACCAGGCGAACCCTGGCCGAGCAACTCGAGCGCCGAACCAAGCTCGCCGAGGACAAGATCATGCGGGCCGAAGCACAGGCACTAAGTGAGGTCCGGTCGACCGCGGTCGACGCAGCGATCGCCGCCGCGGAGAAGCTGATCAGGAATAAAGTCGCTGGTGCCACCGGCGACTTGCTCGTCGACGAGAGCATTCGCGATCTCAAGGGCAGACTGAACTGAACGCGTCGGGCGCTCTAGGGGCCCGGTGGCTGTTGACGAACATGCGAACTCGACGACCAAGGGCCCAAGTCGCCCGCGGGAGGAAGCAGAGCCAGGGGGCAACCCTGGCTTTTTTCGTGCCCGCGTCGGCTGTGTTCGACGGGATGCGGAGAGCCACGAATGGCCCGCGAGCAGTCTCTAGTCCGCTGCTGGAGATGGGCATTTTAGGCGTGCCGCGGCGGATCGTCGCCATCTTGCGTTTACTTCTAAGCCGGGTCATATTTGTCGCATCGAACGCCTTGGTTGCACGACGGCGGGGCTGGGTGCTGCGTACGCATGTCTCCATTGGGCGTTCAGATCGATCCGCTCGGCAAGTCCGCCTGAGTAGATCGGGCATTGTTATGGAGAGACGTGATGCCGAACGGCACTGTAAAGTGGTTCAACGGTCAAAAGGGTTACGGTTTCATTCAGCCTGACGACGGCGGCAACGACGTGTTCGTGCACATCTCGGCCGTCGAGCGCGCTGGGCTGCAAGCGCTGCGCGAAGGCCAGAAGCTCGCGTTCGAAATGGAACGGGGCCGTAACGGCAAGTTTGCGGCGGTCGAACTGCGCCCGCTCTGACGACGCCTTGACTGCAGACCCAAAATCCAGGGAGCAGCGCCGTCTGCTCCCCGTGTATCAAAAAATGTACGAAACTTTTCAGGAACCACGGGCCGGGAATCTCGGTTTTCGGGTACCAGCGCCGCTGTGCCCTTTGTTTATCGGGAAATTTGTGTCTATTGGGCGCTGGAGTGGCGTGGTGTTCCTCGCCCGCGACCTGACACTGCGGCGAAGCCCTGCGGCGCGCCCCAAAAACTGGAGTTTGAATGGCCAAGGAAGAGATGCTGGAGTTCGAGGGCGTCGTGGACGAAGTTCTGCCGGACGCCCGCTGCCGCGTGAAGCTCGACAATGGGCACGAGGTCGTCGCCTACACGTCCGGCCGCATGAAGAAGAACCGCATCCGCATTCTCGCCGGTGATCGTGTGACCGTCGAGATGACGCCCTATGACTTGACCAAGGGCCGCATCAATTTCCGCCACAAGGATGCGCGCTCTGGCCCAGGCGGCGGTGGACCTGGTGGACCCGGCGGCCAAGCACCCGGCGGTGGCGGCCCCCGACGCGGCGGAGGTGGCGGCGGTCGCGGCTGAGGCGCGCGCCGCGCGCTTATCCGATCGAGCGCATAAGCGTCTGCCATGACTGTGCTCTGCGCAGTTCCGACCCTCCCATTCGTGCAGCGTTCGGTTCTGCCTCCCCCGTCCTCGCGGAGCGCGGCTCCGCCGCGATGGCGAGAGGTCGGCGCGGCCACCAACGTTTGGCTTTCTTCGACAATCGGATTTCCGCGCCGGGTGAGGGTGGGCGCGCCGATAGCGCGACCGTCCGTAGCCCTCACCTTGAGCCACACCAGTGGGAGCGGGAATTCGAGCCGAGCCGTGAAGTCACACGGCAAGGACGCGTTGTTCAGTGTCGCCGCTTGAGCAGAAACACGGCCTTCTCGCCCATCAGGTTCTGCAGCGACCACGCGTTCTTGATCGGAATACGGCCGCCCGAGCTGTTGAACGCGACCGCGTCCTCGACCTCAGCGTCGGCGACTCCGACGAGATGGATAAAATCCTTGATCGTGCATAGGTGGCCGTCGGGCGACAGATACCACGGCTCGGGCAGGTTCTCGGTCATCGGCATGCGGCCGGTGAGCAGCAATTGCGCGCGGATTTTCCAGTGCCCGAAGTTGGGGAACGAAACGATCGCGTAGCGGCCTATTCGCAACAGGTTCTCGATTACCGTCTTCGGATAGCGCGTGGCCTGAATGGTGAGCGACAGGATAGCGTAGTCGAAAGCCTGGTCGGGATAGTCGGCAAGATCGCGGTCGGCATCGCCCTGGATGACCGAAAGGCCGCGCGTCACACACGCATTGACCCGTTCACGGCTCAATTCCATGCCGCGGCCGTCGACGGCCTTCGTCTCGGTCAACAGCTGCAGCAGCGCGCCGTCGCCGCATCCGACATCGAGTACCCGAGAGCCCGGCGCTACCATTTCCGCGATCAGCAGATGATCGAAGCGCGGCTTGGTCCCCGCTGAATAGGACGGTGCTGTGATATTGTCGTGGTTGTCCCGGTTGGTGTCCGCAGGCTTTTGCATCAGCGTTGCGCCTCTCTGGGTCTCAACCCGGCTCGGGGTGCGCCGCCTAGTCCGCGCTTCTGGGCAGCGGCGTTGATGAAGCCCTGGATGGTGCTGAAGAACTCCTGCTCCTCCAGCAGGAACGCGTCATGGCCCTTGCTGCTTTCGATCTCGACGAACGAGACGTTGGCGGCGACCGCGTTCAGTGCCTTCACGATGTCCTTGCTGTCGCGGGTCGGGTAGAGCCAGTCGGACGTGAACGACACGATGCAGAACTGCGTCTTGGTGCCGACGAAGGCGCGGGCGAGCCGGCCGCCGTTCTCGGCCTCGAGATCGAAGTAGTCCATGGCGCGCGTGATGTAGAGATAGCTGTTTGCATCGAAGCGGTCGACGAACGTCGAACCCTGGTGGCGCAGGTAGCTTTCGATCTTGAAATCAGCGTCGAACGAGAACGAGCGCGCCGTGCGGTTCTGCAGGTTGCGTCCGAACTTCTCCTCCAGAGCCTTTTCAGACAGGTAGGTGATATGCGCGGCCATGCGCGCCACCGCCAGCCCGCGCGCCGGCCGCGTGCCCTTGTCCAGATAGCTGCCTTCGCGCCATTCGGGGTCGGCCATCACCGCCTGGCGGCCGACCTCGTGAAACGCGATGTTCTGCGCCGAATGCCAGGGCGCGGTGGCGATCGGCACGGCGGTGGCCACGCGATCCTTGTGGCGCGCGGCCCATTCCAGCACCTGCATGCCGCCCATGGAGCCGCCGATCACCGAGAACAGCTGGTCGATGCCGAGGTGATCGATGAGCCGGACTTGCGCGTCGACCATGTCGCCGATGGTAATGACCGGAAAATCGAGCGCGTAGGCCTTGCCTGTCTTGGGATTGGTCGAGGCCGGACCCGTCGATCCCATGCAGCCGCCGAGGATATTCGAGCAGATGACGAAAAAGCGGTTGGTGTCGACGGGCTTGCCGGGGCCGACCAGTGTTTCCCACCAGCCGGCCTTGCCCGTCACCGGATGGGCGCTCGCGACGTACTGGTCGCCTGTCAACGCATGACAGATGAGAATCGCGTTCGACTTCTGGGCGTTGAGCGCGCCGTAGGTCTTGTAGGCGATCGAGAATGGCCCGAGCAATTGCTGGCAATCGAGCCGCAGCGGCGCGGTCTCGGGGAAATGCACGATCTCGCTCGACGGCCGATGCACCTCCACAAGGCGGGCTGCGGCCTCGCGGGCGAGGTCAACCGCCGTATCGGCAATCTTGTCTGCGGTGGTGCTGGCAGCGGTATCGGCCATGCGGGAGAGCACTCTCGAACGAGGGGCCGGCTCCGCTGAGGGCGAGGGCACGGCCTGTTTAGCGAGTTCTTTAACGTGGCTGCAAGCCGGCCGGCCAAATCACCACGAGCGTCTTTTTCAATATCGGAAGGCTGGCGGCAAGGTCAAGGGCGGGCATTGCCGAGGCGGAGGAGTGGCAGGTCACAACGGTTGGCGTTGCTCCAATCTTTCCTTTGCTTTCGCCAGGGTAGAACCTTAGAAAAACGGGTCTCGAGAACCACAGGAATCGCCGTGTCCGCAACGCTCAGATCTGTGCCCGGCCCGGCGCCCGTCCCGCGCCCCGGCATCCTCGACATCGACATTTACATGCCGGGCGAAAGCAAGCTGCCCGGAGGGGTCCAGCCGATCAAGCTGTCATCGAACGAAACGCCGCTCGGCCCGAGCCCGCACGCGATTGCGGCCTACGATCAGGCCGTCAAAGATCTCGCCCGCTACCCTGATGGTCAGGCGACCGCGTTGCGCAACGCGATCGCCCGGCGCTATGGGCTGGATGCGGCGCGTATCGTATGCGGATCGGGTTCCGACGAATTGCTCTCCATGTTGGCGCACGCCTACTTGGGCCCCGGCGACGAGGGTATCTACACGGCGCACGGTTTTCTGGTCTACCGCATTGCAATTCTGACCAATGGCGCGACGCCCGTGGTGGCGGCCGAGACGGACTTGAAGACCGACGTCGACGCGATCCTGGCCGTGGTGACGCCGCGCACCAAGATGGTTTTCCTCGCCAACCCCAACAATCCGACCGGGACCTACATCCCGATCGACGAGGTGCGGCGGCTACGCGTGGGTTTGCCTGGCCATGTGCTTCTGGTGCTCGACGGCGCATACTCTGAATACGTCCGCCGCAACGACTATGAGGCCGGGCTTGAACTGGTCGCGACCACCGACAACACCGTGATGACGCGCACATTCTCGAAGATTCATGGGCTGGCGGCATTGCGCATCGGCTGGGCCTACTGCCCCGAGGCGGTTGCCGGCGTGCTGAATCGCATTCGCGGGCCGTTCAATCTGTCATCGCCATCGATTGCGGCGGGCGTGGCGGCAATCGAGGACCGCGCCCATGAAGAGGCGGCGATCCAGCACAACGAACGCTGGCTGCCGTGGCTCTCGGCCGAGATCGAGACACTCGGCGTGCACGTGACGCCGAGCGTGGCGAACTTCGTGCTCATGCATTTCGATCGGGCGGTCGGCCGCACCGCCGAGGGCGCCGACACGTTCCTGCGCTCGAAGGGCCTGATACTTCGGCGGGTTGCAAGCTATGGCCTTCCGGACGCGCTGCGGCTGACAATCGGAACCGAAGCGGAGAACCGCGCATTCGTCGCAGCACTTGCAGACTTCATGCGGAAGCCGGCAACATGAGCGCCAGCACCCATGCTGCCTCGGCGCACGAGGGCGCGAGGCCCATGTTCGCGCGCATCGCCCTGATCGGCATCGGCCTGATAGGCTCGTCGATCAGCCATGCTGTGCGCCGCGCCGGTCTTGCGGACGAGATCGTCGGCAGCTCCGCCACCGCCGCGACGCGGCAGAAATCAATCGAGCTCGGGCTGGTTTCGGCCGTGTTCGACAACGCCGCCGACGCGGTCGCGGGCGCTGACCTCGTGATCCTGTGCGCACCGGTCGGTGCCTATGCCGCCATTGCCAGGGCCATCGGACCGCACCTCGCGCCCGGCGCGATCGTGACCGACGTCGGTTCGGTGAAGGCCGCCGTCGTGCGCGACGTCGCCCCGCATATCCCGGCGGGCGTACACTTCGTTCCTGGCCACCCTATCGCCGGCACCGAACAATCGGGCCCGGAGTCGGGCTTTGCCGAGCTGTTCGACAACCGCTGGTGCATCCTGACGCCCAGTGCCGACACCGATCCCGCGGCAACCGCCAAGCTCAAGCTGTTCTGGGAGCGTCTCGGCTCCGATGTCGAGGTCATGACAGCCGAGCATCATGATCTCGTGCTGGCGATCACCAGCCATGTGCCGCACCTTATCGCCTTCAATATCGTCAATACGGCCGCGCACCTCGCCCGCGTCACCGACAGCGAAGTGATCAAGTTCTCGGCTGGCGGCTTCCGTGACTTCACCCGCATCGCCGCATCCGATCCGACGATGTGGCGCGACGTGTTCCTGAACAACAAGGAGGCCGTGCTCGAGATGCTCGGCCGCTTCACGGAGGATCTGGTCGAACTTCAGCGCGCCATCCGCTTCGGCGACGGTGATACGCTGCACCGGCAGTTCTCAGACGCCCGCTCCCTGCGCCGCGGGATCATCAAGGCTGGACAAGATACAGCCGCCCCGGATTTCGGCCGTGGTCGCGCGGCGGGCGCAGACGTCGCGGGCG
>PEQZ01000039.1 GCA_002928395.1 Hyphomicrobium sp. | reverse complement strand
ACACTCGCCAAGCTGAAGCTCGATGCCTACATCGTTCCCCGCGCCGACGAGCACCAGGGTGAATATGTGCCGCCCTCGGCCGAGCGGCTGGCATGGCTCACCGGCTTCACGGGTTCGGCGGGGAACGCTGTCATCGGCCTTGAACGAGCCGCGCTGTTCGTCGATGGACGCTACCGGGTTCAGTCGCGCGCACAGGTGGACACGCGCGTGATCGAGATCGTCGAGTTACCCGGCAACCTGACCGAGTGGATGCGCGGCGCGCTCGCTGCCGGTTCGGTCGTGGGCTTCGATCCATGGTTGTTGACTGCCGCTCAAGTGGAGCGCACAGCCGCCGCGCTGCGTGAGAAGGGGATCACGCTCAAACCGGTCAGCGGCAATCTCGTCGACAAGCTCTGGGCAGGCGAACGGCCCGCGCCGCCGTTGGGGCCGGTGATCCCCCACCCTGATACCCTGGCTGGCCGCTCGGCCTCAGACAAGATCGAGGCCCTTCAAAAGTTCCTGAAATCCGACGGTCACGACGCAATAGTGCTGACGGCGACCGACAGCGTTGCGTGGCTGTTCAACATCCGCGGATCTGACGTGCCGCACACCCCCGTCGTGCTGGCGTTTGCGATCGTACCCGCCAGCGGCAAGCCGGAGTTGTTTGTGGCGGCTGCGAAGATCGGTGAGGCGGCCAAGGCGCACCTCTCGCCCATTGCGAAACTATCGCCGCCAAGTGCGCTGGCCGAACGCCTCGACGCGCTCAAGGCCCTGGGCAAAAAAGTCCGTGTCAATGCTGCCTCGGCGGCCTATTGGATCGAGCGGCGGCTCGGCGGCAAGGCCCGCGTTGCCCGCGGCCTCGATCCTATTGTCGGCATGAAGGCCGTGAAAAACGCGGTCGAGATCGAAGGCGCACGCGCGGCCCACGTCCGCGATGGCGCGGCCGTCACGCGTTTCCTCGCCTGGCTCGACGCGGAGGCGCCCAAAGGCCGCGTCGACGAGATCGGGGCGGTTGTGAAGCTCGAAGAGCTGCGACGGGCGACCGACGCGCTGAAGGAGATTTCCTTCGACACCATCTCGGGCTCCGGCCCGAACGGCGCGATCGTGCATTACCGCGTCACGGAGGCGACCAACCGCAAGCTGCGGAAAGGTGAGCTGTACCTCATCGACTCGGGCGGGCAGTACGACGACGGCACCACCGACATCACGCGCACGGTCGCCATCGGCAAGCCCACCGCCGAAATGCGGACACGCTATACGCTGGTCCTGAAGGGGCACATCGCCATCGCAACCGTGCGCTTTCCGAGAGGGACCCGCGGCATCGACCTCGATCCCTTCGCGCGCCGCCCATTGTGGGAGCACGGCATCGACTACGACCACGGCACCGGTCACGGCGTCGGCAGCTATCTGTCGGTGCACGAAGGGCCGCAATCGATCAGCCGCGCCGGCATGGAGCGGCTCGAACCCGGCATGATCATCTCGAACGAGCCCGGTTACTACAAGGATGGGGCCTACGGCATCCGCATCGAAAACCTGGTGCTGGTGTGCCCACCCACAAAACCGGAGGGGGGCGATCGCGATACGATGGCTTTCGAGACATTGACCCTCGCGCCGTTCGACCGGCGGCTGATCCTAAAGGACTTGCTGGTGCCGCAAGAGCGCGATTGGCTCAATGCTTACCACGCCCGCGTGCGCGCCACGATCGGTCCGCTTCTGGATCGCGAAACGCGGTCTTGGCTCGACGCGGCGACCGACAAGTTGTAGTCCCTCGAACCCGTGACGGCGCTTTATGCAGCCGCCGTCCACGGCGACATGCCGGCGCCCGCGCGCGCCATCTGGCAGGCGTCGTCGCCGGGCAGGCAATCGCGGCAGACTATGGGGCGGACGGCGTAGGCACGGCAGGTGACCGCTGCGCCGATCTTGCCCGCCAGCGCCGAACAGCGATTGCCGTCGCAGCGCATTCCTGAAAGGTCGGCGGCAATCAGCGCGGCAGGAATGCGCGCCAACTCGTCATCGGTTTCGAGCGAGAAGCGCGGCCACGCGCTCGAATGCGCGCAGCACGCGCCGCAAGCCTGGCACGCGGACACGTCGCGCGGGTCGGCAGTCACCGCAGCACTCATGGGGGAACCCTCGTCGGGCGCTTCAAAAGACGAGAGCCGCCCGCGCGGTTGGCGAGGGCGGCTCCAATAATCGAGGCAATACAGCTCAGAGGCGTAAGAGTGAAGTCAGGAGCCAACGCCCCCGGCGTCAAGTTCTCAGGCGGCCTGGATGTTGCCGACGGCGACCTTGCCGGTGCGACGATCCTGCTGGGTGTCGAACGAGACCTTCTGGCCCTCGTTCAACGTGCGCATGCCGGCGCGCTCGAGCGCCGTGGCGTGCACGAAAACGTCGTTGCCGCCGTTGTCCGGCTGAATGAAGCCGTAGCCCTTCTGGGCGTTGTAGAACTTGACAGTGCCCATTTGCATGGGGATTTCCTTTCGAAGACAGATATACATATGAGAAGCGCCCGGCGGTGGCCGCGCGACATCTCGCTCAGTCGATTAAGGGGATTATTCTAAGCGCCTGCTTGGCAGCGCCAAAGCGAAACGGCCTGATTGTCCGGCCAAAACCGATGCAGCCTTTTAAGCGAAGAGGCCTGAGTTGGCAAGACAAATCGCCGCGGTTCGTTACTGCTCAAGTGCTCGATATCAGTGCAATCCACTCGTCTTCGCTCAGCACCGCCACGCCGAGTTCGCGGGCCTTGTCGAGCTTCGAGCCGGCATCTGCACCTGCAACCACGTAGTCGGTCTTCTTGGAGACGGAGCCCGCAACCTTGGCACCCAACCGCTCGGCCTGGGCCTTGGCCTCCGGCCGCGACAACTGTGTGAGCGTACCGGTGAAGACGACCGTCTTGCCGGTCACGGCGGATTGCACGGCTTGAATTCGTTCGTATGGCGCGACGGTGACGTGCTTCAAAAGCTCGTCGACCGCGTCGAGGTTGTGCGGTTCGGAGAAGAATGCCGACAGTGCGTCGACGACGATCAGACCAATGCCCTCGATGTTGTCGAGGTCGTGATACGCCTCGCTCTCCCGGCCGCCGGCCGCCGCTGCGCGCACCGCCTCTTGGAACGCCTCGATGGTGCCGAGTGACTTCGCAAGATCCCTGGCCGTAGTCTCTCCCACGTGGCGGATGCCGAGGGCGAAGATGAAGCGATCGAGCGGAACGGTCCGCCGCGCATCGATCGATTTCCAGAGTTTGCCGACGGATTTCTCGCCGAACCCCTTCTGGTCCTTCAACCGCTTGAGGCTGCGGCTGTCGCGGGCCTCGAGCGTAAAAATGTCCGCGGGCCGCATGATGCGGCCGTCGTCGTAGAACACCTCGATCTTCTCCTCGCCGAGCCCCTCGATGTCGACGGCGTTGCGGGAGACGAAATGCTTCAAGCGCTCCTTGGCCTGGGCCGGGCAGACGAGGCCGCCCGAACAGCGGCGCACGACATCCGCCTCGCCGCTCGCCACGTCCTGCTCGCGTTCGGCGTGGCTGCCGCATACGGGGCATGTGCTCGGGAATGCGTAAGGCCGGGCGTCGGGTGGTCGCTTTTCCAGGATCACGCGGACCACCTGCGGGATCACGTCGCCGGCCCGCTGCACCACCACGGTATCGCCAACGCGCACGTCCTTGCGCGCGATCTCGTCCTCGTTGTGCAGTGTCGCATTCGATACGACGACGCCGCCAACGGTCACGGGCTGGAGCTTGGCGACCGGAGTGAGAGCACCCGTGCGTCCGACCTGGATTTCGATCGCATTCAGGATTGTCGTGGCCTGAGCGGCGGGGAACTTGTGGGCGATGGCCCAGCGGGGCGACCGCGAGGCGAAACCCAGCCGCTGCTGATAGTCGAGCCGGTCGACCTTGTAGACGACGCCGTCGATATCGTAACCGAGGGCCGCGCGCCGTTCCCCGGTTTCGCGATAGACCGTAAGCATCTCAGCCGCACTCGCGCACACATTGGTATGCGGATTGGTCGGCAGACCCCAGCGCGCGAAGGCCGCAACCACACCGCTCTGTGTCTCGGCCGGCAACTTGCTCGCCTCGCCCCAGGCATAAGCAAAGAACTTGAGCGGCCGCGACGCGGTGATCGTGCTGTCGAGTTGTCGGAGCGAGCCGGCCGCGGCGTTGCGCGGATTGGCGAACACCTTCTCGCCGGCCGCCGCCTGCGCCGCGTTCAGCACCGCGAAATCCCCGTGCCCGAGATAGATTTCGCCGCGCACGTCGATCACGTCGGGCACGTCCTCGCCAGACAGCGTGTGCGGGATCTGCGAGATGGTCTTGACGTTGGCGGTGACATTCTCGCCCTCGGCGCCATCGCCGCGCGTGGCGGCCTGGACGAGCACGCCCTTCTCGTAGCGGATCGAAATCGAAAGGCCATCGATCTTCGGCTCGGCGGTGAATGCGAGCGCATCGCCGGGCGTCAACGACAGGAACCGCCTGACCCGGGCCTCGAATTCCGCCACATCTTCATCGGCGAAGGCATTTCCGAGCGACAGCATCGGCACCGCGTGACGGATCTTGCCGAACCCGTCGCCAGGGGCGGCACCCACGCGGGACGCCGGCGTATCGGCACGCACCAGTGCCGGAAATCGCGCCTCGATCTCGTCGTTGCGCCGACGCAGTGCATCATAGTCGGCATCCGGGATCTCGGGCGCATCTTGCTGGTAGTAGAGCGCATCATGGCGCGCAATCTCGACGGCGAGACGCGCCAGTTCGATCGCGGCCTCTGGCTCGTTCAACGTATCGATAGACCTCGTGGAAAGTGCCAACTTCTTCATCGTTCACGCCGGCTCGCCGATGCGTTGTAGGTTCTCCACACATCGCGCACATGGGCACCGCCCGGCAACCGGAAAAATGATGCCGGCGGGCGTCGGAATGCCCCCGGCGCAAATCGGCGAGAATGGAACGATATCAGCAACACCGTGCAATGCGGAAGCACGGTCAAACGCTCTCTCGCTTCAAGGCCCGTTCCTCGCTTAACCCGGACCGCCGAGCGTCAGCTTGGGGAAGTTCTTCCAGGTCTTGGCGATCCACGATCCGCCATCCTCACGAGGCGCGAGCCCCCCCGACTGCAGGAGCGCATAGGCGTCCTTGTACCAGCGCGAATCCGGGAAGTTATGCCCGAGCACGGCGGCTGCGTTCTGAGCCTCGTTCGTGATACCGAGCGCCATATACGCTTCCGTCAGGCGCATCAGGGACTCTTCGACGTGGGCGGTTGTCTGGTATTCGGCGACGACCGTCTTGAAGCGATTGATGGCAGCGACGTACTGCTTCTTCTTCAAGTAATAGCGCCCGACCTCCATCTCCGCGGCGGCAAGCGTATCCTCGGTGATCCTGATCTTGTTGTCCGCGTCCTTTGCGTAGGGACTGTTCGGATAGCGGGTCTTGAGTGTCTTGAGTTCCGCCAACGCCTTGCGGGTTTCACCCTGGTCGCGATTGGGGCCTCGCATCTCGTCGAAATGCGACTGCGCAATGATGTGGTGCGCGAGGGCGGCTTCCTTGGTCCCGGGGTGCAAAGTGGTGTAACGCCGCGCGGAAGCGACCGCCTCGGGCAGCTTGCCGCCCTTGTAATAGGCGAACGCCGCCAGCACCATTGCGCGCCTGGCCTCGGGCGCGTAGGGGTGATCGCGATCAAGGTCCTCGAACTTCTTTGCTGCGTCATCGAACTTGCCCTTGCTGAGCAGGGCGTCAGCCTCGGCAAACATCTTCGAGGGGGGATCAGGGTTGAGAGCGCTTGTTGCGTCCGAGGTCGACGCGCAGCCGGCCGCGGTCAACGACAACCCCAGCGCGGCAACAGCCAGGAAATGGGTCGTACCCGCTCTCGACGTTCGAACAGGCAAAGCGTGCCTTTGCGAAAATGTGCGGATCATGCGCGTGCCTTCTTGCCTTGATCGGACGGCTTGCATTGATCGAACAGTGCATTCGCGCTTGCCGCACTACAACCGCATCTTGGAAAAATGCGGAATGCCACGTCCAACTTACCCGATTCCCCAGTTCTCCTGGGCGATACCAGCAGAATGTGGTTGATATCGGGCATCATGCACGCCTGCCGCACCCCAACCCGTTAGATAATCTGCCCGCAACTTCGGCCGCTGGCTGTGCCCCTGGACGAGGTACGCCGCGGGTAGCCAAACAGTTGTCCGGTCGATATTCGCCTTATTCAGCGGCGCCGGCGGACGCAGCGGCACTATATCCGAGGTCCATCGGCAAACCTTCGCGAACCCGCGGCGCCTGCACGACCGTCCAAGCCGTTGCGTCGGCAAACAGCGCCTGCAGGACGCTGGCGTTGAGACGGTGACCACCCCGCACCGAGCGGAACGAACACAATAGCGGATGCCCCGAGAGCGACAGGTCGCCGACGGCATCGAGCATCTTGTGACGAACGAACTCCTGCGGATAACGCAGGCCTTCGCGATTCATCACCTTGTCGTCACCGATGGCGATCGTGTTGTTGAGGTTGGCGCCCAGCGCCAGACCGGCCTTCCATAACCGCTCGACATCACTCATGAAGCCGAACGTGCGGGCGCGGGAAATTTCATGGCGGAACACGCCTGGGCTCATTTCGAAGGCCAGACGCTGGCGTCCAATCACCGGGGTGCTGAAGTCGATCTCGACGTCGAGGTGGAAACCGGAGTGCGGTGCGATCTCGCCCCAGCAATCGCCGTCCTGCACGCGAACCGGCTTCAGTACCTTGATAAACTTGCGCGACGCGTTGAGTTCCTTCAGTCCAACCTCGTCGATCGCCTCAACGAATGCTGCCGAGCTGCCGTCCATGATCGGGAGTTCTTTACTGTCGATCTCGATATAGCAGTTATCGACAGAGAGGCCTCTCAAAGCAGCGAGAAGATGCTCTACGGTGCTGATGGTGACGCCCGCATCATCGCCAATGACGGTGCAGAGCGTCAGGTTCTTTACGTTGCGAACACTGGCTGGGATGTCCGCTGTGACACGACCACGCTTGGTGACGATAAATCGGAGTCCAGTGTCGGGATCTGCCGGGTGCAGGATCACCGACACTGGAGCTCCACTGTGCACCCCCGTGCCAGACAATTCGATTTCGCGAGCAATCGTCGTCTGCCGCGCGCCGATAAAGCGATTCGACATGTTTCGCCGTCCCTCGATATCTGCCCCAGCAATCTCGCCAGTTTTCCCAGCCCCGGCGAGCCTGCTTCACCCCCCCCGACATACAGTCAATTCGCTTCGCTGTGGCCTCTTGAAATCCAGTACTCGACGCTTTTCAAAGCGGAACGGGAGTAGCCATTTAGCGAATCGAATCTGCAGTCGTTAACAAGACGATAGTTCGGTCACACCAGTCGGACAAATCACGGTTTCTTACATTCTGTTACTGCGTGTTGCAATTCGACACCCGACCCTTGGAGGCTGTCGGCGGCGACGGTGGGTCTACTTCAGCTCGCGATTGAAAAACACTGGAAGATCAACGCCATGACTAGATTTGTCGACGGCCGAATCGGGATGCTCCGCTCTCTGCGCATCTGGATGGCGACCCCGCCCACCTGCTCCGGTAGCGTCGGCTCCCCTGCCTCTGGTCACGGCTCCATACGTCGAACGGTCATCCGAATCCGCGGCCAAGTCGTTGTTGCGACGCCCCATGCCGGTCAGCCTCTGCAACAACCCGGGCTTACGGCCAATGGACTGGCCAACTGGCTGCCCGCTCCATCCGCTCCGTGACGGATCGCTTGCGCCACGTGACGGTGGCGATCCATCCGACTTGGCCCGATAGTCGCGCTGGCCCACCACTGGGAATTCCTCGAGATCGGGCATTCGTGGCGACTTGCGGCGGATTTCGGCCGATGGCGCCGGTACGAAGTTATCGGGATGCATGCCCGCATCGTAGCCAGAACCCGAGGCTTCGCGGCCGTAGCCGTCGCCGGCCGGACCAAGCGCCGCATGGTCAGCCGCATAGGGCGGCATCGCTCCTTCCTCGATGAGCACGTTGCCCGGCGCGCGCCAGGTTTGTCCGCCGCCGCCCGGCGACTGACGCGGCGGATCATGCCTGTGCGGCATCACCCCATGGGGCGGCTGAGCGGTTTCCCCGCGCGTGAGTTCGGAAACCGGGTGGACGACGGCGCCACCGGGCGGGCCGGACTGCATCGCGTTCGTCAGCCGGCGCTGCAGATCCTGCGGATGAGAATCAGGCCGCGCGGCGCGGGCCGATTGAGGCTCGGCATTGGGATGTAATGCCGGGTAGGCCGAAGGCGACGCCGGTACGGCCTGCGGCGGGTTCGGCTGTGACGGGCTCCGCTGTGCTGGCGGTGGCTGGGCGCTCGGCTTCTTGGGCCAGGCAACGGGATCGGCTGCCGCTTGAGACCGTCCGGCATCGCCGCCCGCACGCGCCATGCCCGACGCGACGATCGAGACCCGCACCCGGTCGCCGAGACTTTCATCGAAGGTCGCGCCAACAATGATGTTGGCCTCGGGATCGACCTCCTGTCGCACGCGGCTCGCTGCCTCGTCGACCTCGTAGAGGGTAAGGTCGCGGCCGCCAGTGATGGACAGCAAGAGGCCTTTGGCGCCCTTCAATGTGATGTCGTCGAGCAGCGGATTGGCGATCGCTTCCTCGGCGGCCATGATCGCGCGACGCTCGCCCGAAGCCTCGCCGGTGCCCATCATCGCCGTGCCCATGCCGCTCATGATCGTGCGCACGTCTGCGAAATCGAGATTGATGAGGCCTTCCTTCACGATCAGGTCGACGATGCACGCGACACCGGAATAAAGCACCTGATCGGCCAATACGAAGGCTTCGGCGAACGTCGTCTTGTCGTTGGCGATACGGAATAGATTTTGGTTCGGGATGACGATGAGCGTGTCGACACTGGCTTTGAGCTCGGCGATGCCGGCTTCCGCGATTCGCTGCCGCCGTGTGCCCTCGAACTGGAATGGCTTGGTGACGATACCGACCGTCAGCACGCCAAGTTCCTTCGCCGTGCGCGCAATGACCGCCGCCGCACCCGTGCCGGTGCCGCCATTCCGGCCGCAATGAACAGCATATGCGATCCGGCCACGTGCGCGCGGATCTCCTCGATCGCTTCCTCGGCCGCCGCTTCACCGATTTCGGGCTTGGACCCGGCCCCGAGACCTTCCGTCAGATTGGTGCCGAGTTGGATGCGCTGCTCTGCGCTGGAGGCCGCGAGCGCCTGTGCATCGGTGTTGGCCACGATGAACTCGACACCGGTCAGTCCGGCAGCGATCATGTTGTTGACGGCATTGCAGCCTGCGCCACCGACACCGACAACCGTCAATCGGGGCCTGAGATCCAGGATTTTCGGTAGCTGCAGCTTGATGCTCATGCGGCCCTCGTTTCACTCTCGGTTCGTCGAAGCCACCAGAAAGTCCGGGCCTCTGATCTTTGCCGCTGCGGCTGGATCGAGGCGCCAGTCTCGGCCTTGTCTCGGCCTCGCGTAGCGTCGCTGACGTTTAGTCCCCACCCGCGGCTGGTCCAGAAACCAAACACCATATGCAAAAGCTACACGAGAATCATCGAGTTGCTCGCGCTCCTCACGGTTCCGACATTTGCACCGAATGGCGCTGCGACGGGAAGCAAATGTCAGAACCGGAACAACCGGAACAACCGGACACTAGGCCGCTCTCAGAACCCCTCGCGCAACCAGTTACCAACGCGTTCCAGATATCCACTGTCCGAACCCGATCTGTCCATGAAGGCCACCGAACGAGTTGCCGGACGCGCGGCTGAGACCAACAGACCGACCGCGACAGCAAACGCCGGCTTAGCCACCCCGCCCGGTAGTCCGGCGACTTGAGGTACTCCGGCGACCCTCACCCGTCGTCCGAGAGTAGACGCCGCCACATTGGCCAACCCGACGAGCTGGCTGGTACCGCCGGTCAGAACAAGCCGTGAAACCGCGTCTCCGCGAATGCCACTGCGATCCAGCCGTTCTGCGATCAAGGCCAGCAGCCCGGAAACGCGGGGCTGAATGATGTTCCTAAGTTGTGCCCGCGTCGCCCGGTTCGACGATCCCTCGTCTTCGCCGGTCAACGGGTAGGCGAACGACTCGTGCTCGTCCGAATTCGCTTCAACCAGTGTGCCATAAAGCGCTTTGATTCGCTCGGCCTCTGCAACCGGTGTCTGCAACGCCCGCGCAATATCGAAGGTGAGATGATTGCCGCCAACAGGAATGGCGTCCGCATAGATCAAGTGACCGTCGGCGAACGCCGCCAGGGTTGCAGCGCCACCTCCGATATCGATACAGGTGACGCCCAGCCGCCGCTCGTCGTCGGTGGTGGCGGCCAGACCGCTGGCATATGGCGCAGCAACGAGCCCCCCAACCGCAAGGTGGCAGCGCTCGACCGCCATCATCAAGTTGCGCACGGGCGCATCATCCGCGGTGACTGCGTGTAGGTCGGCCGACAGAGTGTGAGCGGCCATTCCACGTGGGTCATGCACCTGCGCCGCCCGATCGAGCCGGAAGCCGAGCCGGTTGAGATGAACAAGCGTCCGGCCGTCGCGCTCGGCGTAGGCGCGGCCGCCCTCCATCACGCGTTGAATATCGCCATCGCCGACGACGCCCGTTTCGACGTCGCCATTGGCCGTGTAGGTGCGCGACTTGAGCCGGCCGCACGAGACGGCGACCAGCACGCTGCCTAGGTTCAAACCAGCCATCCTCTCGGCCTGGCCGACGGCGGCTCGGACCGCCTCCTCGGCCTCGTCGAGGTCGGTGATGACACCCGCCTTGACCCCGCGCGAACGTTGATAGCCTACACCGAGGACGCGGGCCTTGGGCACTCCGCCATGGTCCGGTCCGCGCGGCTCGACCGTGGCAATGAGACATGCGATCTTGGATGTGCCGATATCGAGCACGCCAATGGCGCCGGCCGTTTCGCGACTCGTGGGGCCGCGATCATGAGGGCTGAGCTTCGTCGGGCCGCCGTGCTTGGTCGTTGTCGTGCGCATCGGCATCACTCTCCGGCCTTGACGAGGCGCCCACCCGCCTGGGGGGGGCTGGCGACAGGTCCGCTGGCGGAAGACTGCAATCGGATCGCGATGCGGCCCGGCGCCCTGAGATCGACCACCCGGCCCGGCTCGGTTACGAGCCGCAACAGCCGCGTGCGCGACAGCAAGCCGTCGAGAACCAGCGCCTCGCGGTCTGGTGGCAAGTGCAAAGTGGTTCCATTGTCGAGGTGCAATGACCACCGCCTGCCGGCGACGCGTTCCGCGATTTTCATCCGGCTCTGAATTTCGGGGTGGCGCGCGACAATGGCAGCGAGGCCGGCGGCCTCGACGTCGGCGCCTTCGCCTTGGTAGCGCGGCAGCCCGGCGACTGTGCCCGGACGGATATCAGTGAGGTTTCGCCCCGTGATATCGATCAGCGTCTCTCGGGATCCGTGCTGCCAGACCGCCACGGCCTTGCGCTCGACCACCTTGACGTCGAGCCGGCCTGGATAGCGTCGGGTCAACGTGGCGGTTGCAACCCACGGCAGCCGCTCGATGCGCATGCGTGCTTGTTCGCTGTCGAATTGCGCCCATGTGCGGGCATTCGGCAGGTCGAGTGCATCGAGAATGTCGATGTCGGTCGTGAAACGGTGGCCGGCGATGGCGACTTGATCGAGACCGAACCCAGCCAAGCCGAGGACGGCGTCGAACTCAGGGAGCAGCGGAGACACCACGCGCGCCGTGCGGCCGCCATCGGTGACGGTGGTAAAGGCCAGTGCACCGCAGATTGCGGCTGCGACCAGTGCCGCCCGCCCGCGCAAGACGCGAGCCCAGGATTGCAATTGGGGGGAACGGCGCGATCCGTCGCGTGCCAGCGACCGGCCCGAGCGTTCGCGGCGCATGGCTCTGGCCTTCGATGGCCGGTCAATCCGGTTGGGGGGTTCGGTCGGTCTCGAGGGCAGGAAGGCGGTTTCAGCAACGCCACGATAAGCCTGCGCGGGCACATGGTGCACCCGCGGACGAACCCCTACCTCACGTTCGACCTGTTGCAACTCGCATCCTCGACGATCCAGCGCGCGAGCTCGCCGAACGACCAGCCCGCGTATGCCGCAAGTTCCGGCACGAGGGATGTTCCCGTCATGCCCGGTTGCGTATTCACTTCCAGACAGATCAGCTCGCCCGTGCCGCCCGCCGTGTCGTCGAAACGGAAGTCCGCGCGCGACACACCCCGGCAGCCGAGCGCCTGATGCGCCAACAATGTGTATTTCCGGATCATTTGGTAAACATTCGGTGAAAGTTCGGCCGGAAGCTGATGCCGCGAACCACCGGGGGCGTATTTGGCCTCGAAATCGTAGAACACGAGGCCCGCTTTCGGCACGATCTCGATCACGTCTGTGACAACGTCGCCGACAACCGCCGCGGTCAGCTCGCGGCCGGCGATATAGCGCTCGGCCATCAACAGGTCGTCTGGAGCGCCACCCGCCGCGATCGCATCCGGCGGACGGTTCGCGCCCGGCCCGACGATCACCACGCCGACGCTCGAACCTTCGGCCACCGGCTTGACCACGTACGGCGGCTCGATCGCATGCTTCGCCGCCGCCTCGTGCCGGGTGAGAAGCCGCGCATTCGCCACCGGAACGCCCGCGATCTGCATGACCGCCTTGGCACGCTCCTTGTGCATAGCCAGCGACGACGCCATAACACCTGAGTGCGTGTAGGGGATGGCGAGCGTTTCGAGGATACCCTGCATGCAGCCATCCTCTCCGAAGCGGCCATGCAGCGCATTGAAGCAGACGTCTGGGTCGAGGCGCATCAGTTGCCCGGCGATGTCGCGGCCGACATCGATCTCTGTCACCCGATAGCCTTCGCCTGCGAGCGCGGCGGCAACGGCGGCGCCCGATTTCAGGCTCACCTCGCGCTCGGCCGACAACCCGCCCTTCAAAACCGCGACATGGCCGAACGTGCGCGGCGGTGGCGAACCGAGCTTGCTCATGACGTCGCCTTGCCGGCCAGCGCCTCGCCCTTGGCGTGTCCGGGCAGCGGTTCGCCGAGCCGGATGATCTCCCATTCGAGTGTCACGCCCGAGCTGTCTTTCACGCGCGCGCGCACCGTCTCGCCCAGCCGCTCGACATCCTCGCCCGAGGCCTCGGCATCGTTGATCAGAAAGTTGCAGTGCATCTCGGACACCTTCGCGCCACCGATGCGGAAGCCCCGGCAACCCGCCGCATCAACGAGCTTCCAGGCGCTGTGGCCAGGAGGGTTTTTAAATGTCGAGCCGCCGGTACGTTCCTTGATCGGCTGATTTTTCTCCCGGTAATCGGCCACTTCGTCCATTTCGCGCACGATATCGGCGGTCGCGCCGGGCTCGCCCTGGAACAGCGCTTCGGTGAAAATCCATTCGGGGGAAACGCCACAGTGCCGGTAGGTGAACCCCATGTCGGCGTTCGTGAGCACGTGGATGTCGCCGAAACGATCGATGGCGCGCACCTCGACCAGCACGTCCTTGGTCTCGCGGCCATGGGCGCCGGCATTCATTCTGAGTGCGCCACCGATCGACCCCGGAATGCCGCGATAGAAGGCCAAGCCCTTGATCCCGGCCTCGGCCGCGGCACGGGCGGCCTTCACGTCGGGCACAACGGTGCCGACGCGCAGCTTGTGTCCCGGCTCGGGTTTGACATCGCCGAAACCACGGCCGAGGCGGATCACGATGCCCCGCACGCCGCCGTCGCGGACCAGAAGGTTCGAGCCGAGCCCGATCACGAACACCGGCCACTCCGGCCCCATGGTCTTGAGGAAATAGGCGAGATCCGCCTCGTCGGCCGGCGTGTAGAGAACCTGGGCCGCCCCGCCGACGCGAAACCATGTGATGTCGCGCAACGGAGCGTTGGCCGTGAGCCGCCCACGCAGGTCGGGCAGCGCCGCCTTCAGATCCGCCGTCACATCGGGAAACATCTCGTTGCACCTCGCCTTGCTGCCTGTCCCTCGCTCGGAGGGTGGGGTGAGGGACCACGGATTGCCCCGTCCACGCTCCTCGCCGCGCCTACTCCGCGGCCTCGGCGCCGAGCCAGTCGGGCAGTGCGTGCGCCCACTCGGTCGAGGATCCTGCCCCCATGCAGACCACCATGTCGCCGGGACGGCCATAGCGCCGGATCAGGCCGACGATATCGCGCGGGCTGTCGATGGCGATGACGGCGCGGTGGCCCGTCGACCGGATGCCTTCCGCCACCGCGTGCTGATCGATGCCCTCGATCGGGCTTTCACCTGCCGAGTAAAGCGGCGCAACGATCACGCTGTCGGCGTCCTTGAAGCAGGCGCAGAACTCCCCGAAGAGATCACGAACGCGGGAATAGCGATGCGGCTCGACGATCGCGATAACCGCGCCCTTCGCGCCGGCCCGCGCCGCCGACAAAACGGCCGCGATCTCGACCGGATGGTGGCCGTAGTCGTCGTAGATCTCGACGCCATTCCAGGTGCCCGTCGGCTGAAAGCGTCGCTTGACGCCAGAGAAGCTCGCGAGCCCGTCGCGGATCGCCGCATCCGGAAGCCCGGCCTCGGACGCGACAGCGATGGCCGCCAAAGCGTTGAGCACGTTGTGGGTGCCGAGCATCGGCACCGACCAGCCGCGGAGGGCGCGGGCGCCACCCTTCGACCGGGCACCGATATCGGCGTCGAACACGGTGCGAGAGCCGGCCACACGCGTGCCGCGCAGCACGATGTCGGCATTTTCGTGGGTACCGTACGTGATCAGCGGCCGGCCGTCGCGCCTCAGTTCAAGCCGATCGATCATGTCGCGCACCACCGGATGGTCGATGCAGGTCACGGTAAGCCCGTAGAAGGGGATCGACCGATAGAACGCCTCGAACTCGCGATGCATGTTCTCGACCGTCTTGAAGTAGTCGAGGTGCTCGGGATCAATGTTTGTGACGATGCCGATCTCGGTCGGCAGGCGCACGAACGTGCCATCCGACTCGTCGGCTTCGACAATCATCCACCGGCCCTGGCCAAGCCGCGCGTTCGTGCCCCACGCGTTGATGATGCCGCCAGTGATCACCGTCGGGTCGAGCCCGCCCTCGGTAAAAATGTGACTGACGAGCGAGGTGGTGGTGGTCTTGCCATGGGTTCCGGTGACGGACACGGTCGAATAGAGGCGCATAAGCTCGGCCAACATCTCGGCGCGGCGGATGATCGGCAGCCCCTTGGCTCGTGCGGCGTCGAACTCTGGATTGCCGCGCTTGACCGCCGACGAGATCACCACCTGGCGCGCGCCGATCAGATTGACCGCATCATGGCCGATGAACACGCGCACGCCCTTCGACCTCAGCCGGCGCACGTTGGCGCTGTCCTTCTGGTCGCTACCCTGGACCGTATAGCCTTTGGCCATCAGGATCTCGGCGATCGCGCTCATGCCGATGCCGCCGATGCCAATGATATGAAAAGTCCCGGTGTCACGGGGCATTTGCATGGTCTGTTCGTTCCCTCGGAGTTTTAGGCCCTCGGCGTTTTAAGCTCTCTGCATGATTTCAAAACGCGCCTTGCGTCCGCCCGCATGAAAGAGGACACCGGATAGGTCGTCGAACCCTGTCCTTGGCCTCGTCAGCGAGCCAGCCCCCCCGTTCCAGCCATGGTCTCGACCAGATCGGCGAGCCGCTTCACAGCGTCGGGCCGCCCCTGAAGTTTGGCCGCTGCCGCGGCTTGCTGCAACTCCAAGGGTGCCCCCGCCAGCCGCGCGATTTCGCCGCCGAGCCGCTCGGCCGTCAAATCCTTCTGTTCGATACACCAAGCTCCGCCCGATTCGGCAAGTCTCGTGGCATTTTGCAACTGGTCGTTGTCGATGGCATGTGGAAGGGGCACCAGGATCGATGGCCGACCGATCACGGTCAATTCGGCGACCGACGAGGCGCCCGCACGCCCGATCACCAGGTGGGTATTGGCCATGCGCTCAGGAAGATCACGGAAAAACGTCTCGAGGGTGGCGTGAATTCCCGCCGCTGCATAGGCCAGCCGCACCCGGTCCAGATCCTCGACGCGAGTTTGCTGGACAACGTCCAATCTCGCCCGCAGCGGCGCGGGCAATCGCGTCAGCGCGTCGGGTACGGTATCAGAGAAGAAGCGCGCGCCCTGGCTGCCGCCGAACACGACGAGCCGGAGTTGGCCGTTCGGTTCGGGCGGCCGGAACGGTATTGCCGACGCGCGGATCACCACGTCGCGTACCGGATTTCCGGTATACGACACTTTGTCCAGCAGCGGGCCATCCAGAAGCTTGGTGCGCTCAAAAGACGTGGCAATGGCGCCGACCCTTTTGGCAAGCATCCGGTTGGCGCGGCCGAGCACCGCGTTCTGTTCATGAATGGCGGTCGGAATGCCGCGCATCCGGGCCGCCAACAGCGGCGGGAACGTCGGGTAGCCGCCGAAGCCGACGACAACGCGCGGCCTGACCTGGGCGAGCAGCGTATGCGCCGCTGCCACCCCGCGAGCCAGTGTGACGGCGGCCCGCACGAGTGTCAGCGGATCGCGGCCCGATGCGGTCGCCGAAGGAACCTTGTGGATCGTGCGGGCCGGAAAACCTGTACCGTAGCGGTCGCCGCGCATGTCGGTGACGAGGTCGACGATGCGGCCACGCCGACCGAGTTCTTCGGCCAGCGCGAAGGCGGGGAACAGATGCCCGCCCGTGCCTCCGGCTGCCAACATGATCACGCGTGCGTCGTCTTTCACGATTGTCTCACGGTACTTTCCGGCCCCCACGTTCGAGATCGTCGATGCTCACGCTCAATCGCGGCTTTTTCAGGCGCTGGTGATCCGGGCGGCGGCGAGCGAGTGCGACCATCATGCCGAGCGTCAGCGATACCGCCAGCGTCGAAGAACCGCCAGCCGAGATGAAGGGCAATGTCATGCCCTTGGCCGGCAACAGCCCGACATTGACGCCCATGTTGATCAGCGCCTGCAAGCCGAACAGCAGCGCGAGACCCTGGATGGCCAGCCGTATCGCGGCATCCAGCTCGCGGGCGGCGAGGTGGAGAGCGCGCAGAACAATGAACCCGAAAAGCATCAGAAGGGCGAGGCAGGCGAGGACGCCGTACTCCTCTGCGACGACTGCAAAGATGAAATCGGTGTGCGCATCCGGCAGCACGGACTTGATGGTGCCTTCGCCCGGTCCGCGGCCAAGGAACCCGCCCTCCGCGAACGACTGCATCGCCCGCTCGATCTGGCCGTTCTCGCCGGATGCCGGAGCGAAGTAGCGGTCGACACGCGCCTGCACGTGCGGGAACGACAGATAGGCCGCCACGGCACCGAGTACACCGAGTGCGGTCAGCAACGCAGCACCCGCGAGCGGCTGCCCAGACAGCACATAGAGAGCGCCCCACACGGCCGTCACCAGGAGAGTCTGGCCGATGTCGGGCTGCATGACCAGAAGCCCGGCCACCACGACAAGACCGGCAATCGCCATGGACATGGCGGGCATGTCGCGGCGCGCCTGTGCTTCCGCGAAAATCCAGGCCATGAGCACGGCAAAGGCGGGCTTGATGAACTCCGAAGGCTGCAGGGAATGTCCACCGAGATCGAGCCAGCGTCTTGCGCCGTTGATCTCGCGGCCAGTCAGATAGACAGCGACGAGGCCTGCGAAGGCCGCCACGAATACCCCGAGCGCCAGCCGCCGGACGTCTTTCGGGTCGAGCAGAGAAACCGCCAGCACGACGGCGACGCCAAGGGCAGAGAACAGGACATGCCGCTCGACGAAATGAAAGGTCGAGAACCCCTTCTTGATGGCCACGGCTGGGCTCGCGGCGAGCGAAAGCACGAGGCCAGCGGCAACCAGCGCGAGGATTGCGACCAGCAGCATATGGTCCACCGTGAACCACCACTCCGACAGTCGCGAGCGATCGGTCCGCGATATCCTCATGGGCGATCCGGGATGCGGCGGCTGGCCGAAAGCGCATGGACCAGGGCGCGGAACCTGTCGCCGCGCACCTCGAAGTTCTTGAACTGGTCGTAGGATGCGCAGGCGGGCGACAGCAGCACGACCGGCTCTATGGCCGTTGCAGCCGAATGGGATCGCGGGTGTGGCGATATTCCTGGCACGCGCGTGCCCACGCCCATCGAGCCCTCCACGTTGTATAACAGCATCGCGTCGCCACGGGCATAGCTTGCGGCGTCCGCGGCGGCACGGGCCACGGCCACCTCGAGCGTGCCACACGGAACGACGCCAACATCGCCGTCAAGAGTTCGGGCGAAGGCCTCGGAGGCCTCGCCGATCAGATAGGCCCGGACGATCCCATCGAAGTACGGGCGCAGCGCTTCGATGCCGCCCTCTTTCGGCCTTCCGCCCAAGATCCAAAAAACGTCGCGCGGGAACGACAGCAGTGCCTTCTCGGTACTGTCGGCGTTGGTGGCCTTGCTGTCGTTGATGAACAGCACGCGTCCCGCGCGGCCGACCTCTTCCATGCGATGCGGCAGGCCGGGATAGCTCGCGAGCGCGGCGCGCAGTGCATCGGGTATCCAGACCTTCAAATCCGAACCCAACGCATCGAGCCGGTCCTGCAGTGCCCGCAACGCAACCAGTGAGGCCAGCGCGTTCTGCGTGTTGTGGCG
>PEQZ01000038.1 GCA_002928395.1 Hyphomicrobium sp. | reverse complement strand
CCTCCGCCACGAGGCTGGCCTCACGGGCCTCTTTTTCAACAAGAGCCTTGTTCTCGGCCGCGATCCGCTCTGCCTCGGCAATCTCCAGTTCGGCGAGGGCCCGCCGCTGCTCCTCCTCGCGCTGATTGGCTTCTTCATGGGCGCGCGCAAGCATCTCGGCTTCGTCCGCCTTCATGAGTTCGGCGCGGGCGCGGGCGGTCTCGGCCTTGCGCTTGGCGTCCTCGGTCTTCCGCTTGGCTTCGGCCGCCTTCTTGACCGCCTTCAGTCGTTCCGTTTCGGCGCGCTTCTTGGCGTCTTCGGCCTTGGCCGTCGCTGTCTTTGCGTCGTTGGTTGACTGCGCGAACTTCTCCGCAATGGCGTGGGCGCTCGCGTCTTCGGCGGCAGTCGCGGGTTGGCTCGTCAACAGGAACAGCACAGCCAACGATGCCGTCAGCAAAGGTGTCATCAAGTGTCCGCCGCGCATGAAACCCCGCACCCTCGCTGCTAGCCCGATCGAAAAAAGCGTAAGGAAAACGCGGACCACGGCCGGCCTCGGCAGATTCCACGCAACCCCGCACAGCTTCGACCGGGATTTCGTCAATAAAGCGGTCGGTCGACTGAACGGAAGCTGAATTACTCAATCGCGTCCCTGTGCGATCGCCGCCAGCCCCTCGCGGTAGGTTGGGTACGCAAGTCTGAAGCCAAGCTCATCCTTGATCCGGGTGTTCCGTACGCGCTTGTTCTCGGCGTAGAAGCTCCGTGCCATCGGCGAGAGTTCCGCTGTCTCGAAAGGGAGATCGGGTGGGCATGGAAGTCCGGTCACCGCGGCGGCGAAGGCGACCACGTCCTGGGGAGCGGCCGGCTCGTCGTCGGTGACATTGTAGATGCGGCTTGGATGCGGCCGGGCGATCGCGGCTTGGAGGGCGCCTGCGATATCGTCGACATGGATGCGGTTGAACACCTGGTCCTTCTTGATCAGCCGCCGCGCGGTTCCCTCGGCCAGATCTTCGATCGCGCTGCGCCCTGGCCCATAGATGCCAGGTAGTCGGAATACCATCACCGGCTTGCCGCTGGCGGCGCCAAGTGCGAGCCAGGCATTCTCAGCATCGAGCCGCCGCCGGCCGCGCTCCGACATGGGATTTGGAGGGGTGCTTTCGTCGACCCAGCCGCCCTTCTGGTCGCCGTAGACCGCCACCGTCGAAAGGTAGCCGATCCAGCGCAGTTTGGGCGCGTTTTCGATGTCAGCGGCATGATGGATCAGAGCGGGATCGGCGCTCGCGCCAGGCGGTATCGACAACAGAACGTGGGTGGCTTGGGACAGCGTGGTGCGGACGTCCTGGGAAGGCACTGCGCCGTTGAAGCAGAGGCCGCTCCAGCCTCTTGCAGCGATCCTTGCGGCACCTGACGCCGTGGTCGACGTGCCACTGATCCGCCAGCCGTCGCGATCGAGGCGGTCGGAAAGCACACGAGCACTGTAGCCGAGGCCGAAGGCGAGAAGGTGTGTCATGGGGGCTCCGTGGTCTTGCGGGTCGCGGCGATTGCGGCTTGCCATTCGGCGTGAACGCTCTCGCAGGTCTCGCCGGCGAGGTGGGCGGTGGCAAGATCCGCAATGTGGTCGGCGTCGGTGAGTTCGGCCAACGCCCACACCGCCATCCCGCGAACCAGGGGTGACGCGTCGGCCAGCAGCTGCGCGACGATCGGGATCAGGCTCGTGTCACCCGAGTTTCCAGCGGCGACCAGCGCGTTGCGAACCACGCGGTCACGACCTGTGCGCTTGACCGGTGTGCCTGCGAAGCGGGCCCGGAAAGCCCGGTCGTCGAGAACCAGCAGGTCCGGCAGCGGCGGATTGTCGGTTTCGATGCGCGCGGCAAACCGGCTCTCACGCGAAACTTCCGCGAATTTGTTCCACGGGCAGACAGCGAGGCAATCGTCGCAACCGAAGACACGGTTGCCCATGGGGCGGCGGAATTCTCGGCCGATTTGACCTTTGTGCTCGATCGACAAATAGGCGAGACAACGGCGCGCGTCCAACTGGTACGGCGCGGGAAACGCATGCGTCGGGCAGATGTCGAGGCAGCGGCGGCAGCTGCCGCAACGGTTGTCGGCGGGCGGGTCGGCCGCAAACTCCGCGGTGGTCAGAATGGCGCCGAGCAACAGCCACGAGCCGTGCGCGCGCGAGACGAGATTGGTGTGCTTGCCGAGCCAGCCTATGCCTGCCGCCATCGCGAGCGGTTTTTCCATCAACGGCGCCGTGTCCACGAACACCTTGACCTTCGCGCCGCGTTCCTGCACCAGCACGCTGGCCAGCTTCTTGAGTTTGGTCTTCAGAACGTCGTGGTAGTCCCGGCCCTTGGCGTAGACCGAGATTACCGCGCTGCTTCGATCGTCGAGGGCTGTCAGCGGGTCGGTTTCGGGCGCGTAGCTGGCCCCCAGCAGGATGATGGTTCGGACCTCGGGCCAAAGCGATCGAGGATGTCGCCGGCGGTCGGCGGTGTCGGCCATCCAGTTCATGTCGCCGTGGTGGCCTGCAGCCAGGAACGTATCGAGGCGTTCGCCTGCTTCACCGATGGCGTCCGGCGTCGTAAAGCCGATCGCGTCGAACCCGAGAGCGGCCGCTTGCTGGCGGAGCCGGGCGGTGATGTCGCTCATGCGCGGTTCGATCCCTTGCGCACAAGGTGAGGCGACTTCAGAAGTCGAGATCGGTGTAATAGAGTGGCGGTGGTATCCCCGGCACGCGGTCGGCCAGGATGCCGCGGAACGATGGCCGCGATTTCACCCGCGCATACCAGGATTTGGCGACAGCATACTCGTTCCATGGCACTTCACCGAGGTAGTCGATCGAGGACAGGTGCGCGGCCGCTGCGAGATCGGCGAAAGAGAACTCGTCGCCCCCCAGCCACCGGCGCTGGTGCGCAAGATAACCGATATAACTCAAATGGTAGCGCAGATTGGCGCGAACCGGGCGCAGCACCTCTGGGTCAGGCGAATGATCGAGCGCGCCACCCATGCGGGCGTAGACTTTCTCCAACAGCAGCTCACGTGTCACGTCGCGGTCGAACTTTCGGTGAAACCAATCAGCCAAACGACGGATCTCAGCGCGCTCATCGCGCCCGCCGGGCAACAGCTCGATCTGGCGATTGTCGGAGCGGTGCTGGCGCAACTCCTCTGCGATGTACTCAGAGATCGCGTAGGTGCCGCACAGTGTGAGCCCGCCATCGCGCTCCAGCACCGGCAATTCGCCAGCCGGATTGAGGGCGAGAAACTGCGGCCGTTGCTCCCACGGCCGTTCCTCGACGAGCGTGGGTTCGATGCCAACCTCGCCCAGTGCCAGGCGGATGGACCGGGAGTGCGGGCAGAGCCTGAAATGTGTGAGTTTGTCCATTCTCCTCCCGACTTTCTCACGCCAACGCTGCTGCGGCGATCATGCCGTCGAACTTCACTGGCACATCCGGCAGTCTGTGGCGATTGGGCCCCAGCGTCATCCGGCCAAATCTGATACTAAGCCCGGCACAAGGTATGCCGGAAAAACCTCCGGGAAGACCGACAGCACCAGGAGGCGCAATGGAAACGTGGCAGATCGTGCTGCTCGGGCTATTGGAAGGGCTCACGGAGTTCATCCCGGTCTCCTCTACAGGGCATGTTCTGCTCGCTGGACATTTTCTCGGCTTCAAATCGGCAGGCAAGACATTCGAAGTCTTGATTCAGCTTGGCGCGATCCTGGCGATCCTGACAGTCTACTTCGGCAAGCTCTGGCACCTTTTGATCTCGTTGCCGAGCGATGCCCGTTCGCGCCGGTTCGTCCTCGGCATCCTCTTGGCATTCCTGCCCGCCGCAGTGGTCGGCGCTTTCGCGCACAAGTTCATCAAGAGCGTGCTGTTTGAAAGCCCGATGTTGATCTCGATCATGCTGATCCTCGGCGGCATCGTCCTGCTCTTGGTCGACCGCATGACGTTGCGGCCACGCTATGCCGAGGTCACAGACCTGCCACTTTCGCTCTCCCTCAAAATAGGCCTGTGCCAGTGCATCGCCATGGTTCCCGGCGTCTCGCGCTCGGGTGCCACGATCGTTGGTGCGTTGCTCATGGGGGTCGAGAAGCGGGCCGCGGCGGAGTTCTCGTTCTACCTCGCCATGCCGACCATGGCCGGCGCCTTCGCCTACGACCTTTACAAGAACTGGTCCAGCCTCGACGCAGCGGCCGTGTCGAGCATCGCACTGGGCTTTGTGGTGGCCTTCATCAGCGGCGTCGTGGTCGTGCGCTATCTACTCGACTACGTGTCGCGCCACGGGTTCCAGTTGTTCGGCTGGTGGCGGATCATTGTCGGGGGGCTTAGTCTCGGAGCATTGCTCGTGCTCGGTTGAGGCGAAGGCGCGCTCACGAAGCGGACCTCCAGCCCCACGGTTCGTTGCCCGCATCGGGCCATCGAGTGAGAACACGTGTTCATGACGGCCCGCGGTCACGCCGCGTGCGACGTTTTCGTGTTCGCGAAAATCGCTTTAAATACGCTGATGTCGGATGCAGAGCGCAACCTCTCGAGCGTCGCGGGTTCCCGGACCAGTCGCGAGATCCGAGCCAGCGCCTTGAGGTGGTCGCCGCTGGCGTGTTCAGGTGCCAACAAAAGAAAAATGAGATCGACAGGCTCTTTGTCGAGGGCTTCGAAGTCGATCGGCGTCTCGAGCCTGGCAAACAGACACAAGATGCGGTCCAGAGGCTTGAACTTCCCATGCGGAACTGCAATTCCCCGACCAAGCGCGGTCGAGCCAAGACGCTCACGCTGCAAGATCGCATCGAACACATCGCGCGCTTCCAGCCCCGTCAGCGCTGCAGCCCGCGTTGACAGGTCTTGAAGTGCCTGTTTCTTTGTCTTGGCCTTCAGCGAAGGAATGATGGCTTCAGGGGCCACAAGATCAGCAAGGTCCATGGTCGTGACGTCCCACCGTGACTTTCAAATTGTCGTCCAAAGCTCCGCTCCACACATAGCCTCTGTCAGTGGCTATGCATCGAGTGTGCCGATTGAGATCAGGCGTCTGCAATAAGTCTCCCGATGCAAATAATCAGACCCCGGTTGACACACAAGGGCCGGGTCTCGCCGCATCACGCAAGGCCACATTCGTGTAGCGCATCTGACCAAATGTCGGAACCGGAACACTCGTCAGCAACCCAGACAACGAACCCTGGCTGGACTGACGAATGCAAACCACACAACGGCTTTCAGCTTCCTCTACCACGCAACGCTGCGATCATATCGCGGAATAATCTCGGTTTATGATTGCCCCGTTGCAAACCGCACATCTAGCCAAGCCCAGCGTCGAGAACCGCGCCCGGAGCCGCTGCACATACCCGCAAACGTTTCGACACGCGGAAGCGAACCTCAATCACCAACCGACCATCGAGCGGTTCGACGCTCTGACCTGCCCGAGAATCCGATGAAAACGCTATGCCGGGTGGGTATGTGAGTCAAATCACGGCGCGTGTCCACTTAAGCAACAGATCGAGATAACTCGTGCGTGACAAGCGGCACTCGGCCACTCACGCATCTGTTGCGGCTTACTCCGCCGCGGAGCGGTTGAACGTTTCAGTCATCCGCTTTTCCCGTCGGCGCTGGACGGACGAGGCGATTCGCATCGCTTCCCGGTACTTGGCCACGGTCCGGCGGGCGATATCGATGCCGTCCTTACGCAGCCGCTCGACGATTTTATCGTCCGACAGGACGGCCTTCGGCGTCTCGCCGTCGATCAGTTGCTTGATCCGGTGTCGGACCGACTCCGACGAGTGGGCTTCACCGTCTTCCGACGACTGGATCGCGGATGTGAAGAAATACTTGAGTTCGAAAATCCCCCGCGGGGTCGACATGTACTTGTTCGAAGTTACGCGGGAGACGGTCGATTCGTGCATCTTGATCGCGTCGGCCACCGTCCTCAGGTTCAGCGGCCGCAAGTGCTGCACGCCGTACGTGAAGAACCCATCCTGCTGACGGATGATCTCTTCGGACACCCTGAGAATGGTGCGGGCGCGCTGGTCGAGGCTTTTCACCAGCCAGCTGGCCGTTTGCAGGCACTCGAGGATGTAGCCCTTGTCCTTTTCACTGTGCGCGGACTTGGTGACCTTGGTGTAGTAGGAGCGATTGACCAGCACTCGAGGCAGCGTGTCGGTGTTGAGTTCGACGATGAAGCTGCCGTCGGCCGCCGAGCGCACCAGCACATCCGGCACCACGCGCTGGATGTCGACGCGGCCAAACCTCAGGCCCGGCTTCGGATTGAGCCGCTTGATGTCGGTAATCATGTCGGCGAGATCGTCGGCGTCGGCATCGATCGCCTTGCGCAGGCCTGCCAAGTTATGGCTCGCAACCAGATGCAGATTGTCGAGGAACCGCGCGATCATCGGATCGTAGCGGTTCTCCTCCTTGAGCTGGATAGCCAGGCACTCCGCCAGCGAGCGCGCGAACACGCCCGGTGGATCGAAGGTTTGCAGCGTTCCAAGCACGCGCTCGACGAACTCGAGCGGAGCGCCAAGCTTGTCGGCCAGCGATGGCAGATCGGCCCTGAGGTATCCCGCCTCGTCGACAAGATCGATGAGGTAGCGGCCGACCAACCGCTCCACAGGATCAGCAAGCGCCAAAGTCAGCTGCTGCTCGAGGTGATCGCGGAGCGACGTCTCGGACGAGACGAATTCCTCGAGATTGCTGTCGTCGCCTGAAAAATTATTTGTACTCTGATGGACTGAGGCCCAGTTCGACAGGCCATTCGCATTTCCCGCCATGTCCGGGTCCGACGCCACCGTGTCGGGGAAAACGTTTTCGATGGACGTGTCGAGGGCACCGGCCGGGTCGACGTCCGTCTTGCCGAGATCGAGCCACGCATCGTCGCTGGTGCCTTCGCCCGCGAATTCGGCGCCGCCAAGTGACGCGTCGGAATCGCCGTCATTCTCGTGGTCGGTGCCTGAGTTGTTGCGTTGATCCGCTTCGTCGCCGGCGGTGGGCGCCGACGGCTCGTCGGTCTCTTCGCGCTCGAGCAATGGGTTGCGCTCGAGTTCGGTATCGACGAACTGCGAAAGCTCGATGTTGGATAGCTGCAGCAACCGGATTGCCTGCTGCAGCTGTGGTGTCATCACCAGCTGCTGGCCTTGCCTCAGCTCCAGCCTTGTCGAAAGCGTCATACCCACTCACCCTTCGCGCAACGCGCGCATCCTCGGGCCCAAGGTATAATCAACGCCCATTAACGAACATATCCCCTAAGTATACGCGCCTGACGTCTTCGTTCGCTATGATTTCCGAAGGGTTACCTTGTGTAAGGACTTGGCCTTCGTAGATCACATAGGCTCGTTCGACGAGGCTCAGCGTCTCGCGCACGTTGTGATCGGTGATCAGAACCCCGATGCCGCGTTCGGTCAAGTGGCGGACGAGTTGCTGGATATCGCCAACTGCCAGCGGATCGACGCCGGCAAACGGCTCGTCGAGGAGCATGAACGACGGCCGTGAGGCCACGGCACGGGCGATTTCGCAGCGCCGACGCTCGCCGCCAGAAAGCGCGATCGACGGCAACTTGCGGCGGTCGGTGATGCGGAACTCTTCGAGCAGCTGATCGAGTTGCTCCTTCCGGCGCTTCTTGATGGGCTCGACCAGTTCCAGCACGGCCATGATGTTCTGCTCAACGGTGAGGCCGCGAAAGATCGAGGCCTCTTGCGGCAGGTAGCCGATACCGAGCCGGGCGCGGCGGTACATCGGCAGCTTGGTCACGTCGCGGCCGTCGATGGTGATCTGGCCCGAGTCGGCCGGAACCAGGCCGGTGATCATGTAGAATACGGTGGTCTTGCCGGCCCCGTTGGGTCCGAGCAGGCCAACCGATTCGCCACGACCGACTGCCAGGCTCACGCCCTTGACGACGGCGCGCTTCTTGTAGGTCTTGCGGACATCGTATGCGGTCAGCCAGCCGTCGCCACCCAGTTGCTCGTCGAATGCCGCTTCGTCTTCGTTCTCGTAGTCCTGCGCCGGCACGAGTTGGCCGTTGGTGGCGCGAGCAGCTTCGGCACCCTCGCCCCTCAAACCGCTCCAACTGCCGAGCTTCGGAAATCGCATCGTGGTCCTTGCCTCGCGTGTCGTCCGGGTGTGCCCTGACGACAGCATCTCATTCAATCGAATCCATTTCAGCAGCAGTCGATCCGCCCTATTGGCGGGAGGAACTACCGGGAGCAAGCTTGGTTGCCGGTCCCCAGCCGCTGCCGCTCGTGCCGCCCGCCGGTGCCGCTTGCGGTGCCGCTTGGGTTTCAGGCGAAACCGGCTTGGTTTTCTCGTTTATGCGCTTGGGGTAGAAGATCGCGCTCGGGCGGCCACCGATCACGGGCACTTCGATGGTCGTGCCCTTGACGCCGGCGGCGTTAGACGGCTGGGCGCGTGCCGACCATGCGGCCCTGGGGTCGGTCTCGATTACACTCTGGCCCGTGGTCATATCGATGACGAGTTGGGAACCACGCACGACGTTGGGGCCTTGTGTCAACACCACGTCCCCACCTACCGTTACGATGTTCTTCTTGGTGTCGAAGTCGGCCCAATCGCCGGTAGCCGTTTGCCCATCGCGTGACTGTACGACGACTGCGCGCCGCGCTTCGATTTTTTGAAGGTCGGCTGAACCCTTCGCACCCTTGACGTCGGCGGCGACGCCGTCCTTAACCGCCTCCCCAAGTCCAGCCTCGCCACTATAGAACGCGGTCATTTCCGCGGTGCGCAGAGAGAACCCACCCTGCACGGCTTTGACATCGCCGTTGAAGAGAGCCGATTTGCGCTGGTCGTTGATGTCGAGGGTATTCGATTCGATGTCGATGGGTGCACTCGGGTCGGTTTTGAAGGTCGCACCCAAAAGCCCCGTCGCCGGTGATTTCGGAGCGGCCGCCGCCTTGACCTGATCGGCTGCAGCCTGCGCGGCCCCGCGCACGAAGCGCGCCGTTACACGACCGTTGCCGCCCTCGCTTTCCGGCGATGACAGCTTGGTTCTGCCGGCTTTCCGGTCACTGTAGAGCCGCCGGCCGCGAAGCTCGTTTGGCCCCTGTGTGACGAGCACGGCGCCTGTGAGCAGAACCGTGTCCGCTTTGTGGTCGAGTTCGGCACTGTCGCTCGTGGCCTTTCGGTCAGGCGCCTGCGTCATCACGACCTGGCCCGTCAGATAAGCCTTTTCGTTCTCGGCGTCCAAGTCGGCGCTTTCACTCATTGCCCGATCGCCCGTCGCGTGCGTCATGACCACTGGTCCGGTCGCGGTGATGCGCTTGACCTTGCCTCGGGGGATGGGTGCCGTTGGATCGAAGCTGGTGTCGTTTCCGATTTCGGCGCCTTTAGTCTTCGCCGCGCCGGGGGTGGTCGGAGGTGTGGGTAACACCACGGCTTGGCCGACATAGGTCACATGAAGGTCAGGACTCGACAATGTCGCTCCGCCCTGCACCGCGCGAACTGCGCCCGAGAACACGGCGAGCTTGGTTTGATCGTTCACGTCGAGCCGGTTGGAGGTGATCTCGATCGGTGCGCCCGACGCCCCGAAAGGCCGTGCGGTCCGTGATTTGGCATCCTTCGACTTCTCGGCCTTTTCCGTCAGGTCGGCAGCGTCGGCCGGTTTCGACCCGTTGAGACGGGTCAGCACCGAGCCCGCGAATGTGACTTCCTTGGCCTTGTAGCGCAGCGTCATGCTGTTTGCGTTGACCGTTCCTGCCGTCATCTCGACTTCGACCGGATCGTTCGAGGTGATGACGTTCTCCTTGATCTCGATGGTCGCGTTCTTCAGTCTGGCCCTCATGCCGCCCGTGGCCCACACATCGACCTGATCCTGAAGTTCGAGCACGTTGGTTTGGCTGTTGAACTGGCCGCGCTTGGCCTTGAGATCAGTACGCAGCTTGTTGGCGTCGTTCATCACGCCGTCGATGTCGTTGAGCGTGATCAGGTGTGTATTCTTGAAATCCTGCTGGGCCGTCCGCGCGTTCACCCGGTATTTGCCGCCATCGGCGTTGAAGCCGTCGAAGCTCGGGTTATCCATCGTCAGGTTCTCGGGCTGGATGAGGTTCGGAGTCGCGGGCTGCGGGAAGCCCGTTCCCCAGCCTGATTTCTGCAGAACCAAGAACCCGTATGTACCAGCAACCGCGATCGCTGCCAGCGGCAGAGCAAACGCATGGCCGAAACCAACAAGGAATGGCGCTGGGCATTGCGGAAATCGCGCGAACGGACGCTGGTGGCCGTCACCGGACTGCCATTTTCGCGGCTGCCACGATTCGGATTTGCACGCGCAGAGGAAGTGCCCGAAGGGGCCATGTATGCCGGGCCGCCGTTGTTCAGTTGCTTGCGAGGGGATGCTGCAAGCCGTTGCTCACCCCTTGTGAGGATAAGATGGGCGGGAATTTGGGTGAGAATAGGACTGAACTCAAGTGCGATTGTGCACCGCAGCGCAAATCAATGGAATTCAGTCGCCGTGCACTTGCGCAAGAAGTATCCGGGCTACGTCTGGATTGGCTCCGGCTCCGGATCAATGTGCGAAAATATCGTCGTCACCAAAGCCGGCGAGGTCGAGCTCGGCGCGCACGGGAAGAAACCGGAAGGCGGCCTCGGCCATCTGACGGCGGTTTTCGCGGTCCAGCATCACGTCGAGCTTGGACTTTATGGCATGCAAATGCAGCACATCCGATGCCGCATAGGCGAGTTGCAGCTGGGTGAGTTCAGCCGCGGCCCAGTCAGAGCTCTGCTGCTGCTTGGACATTTCTAGATTCAACAATTCAGCCGCCAGATCCTTGAGGCCATGCCGATCGGTGTAGGTGCGCACCAACTTGGAAGCGATTTTCGTGCAGAAGATCGGGGCAACAATGATGCCGAAATACTTCGCGATGACAGCGATATCGAAACGCGCGAAGTGAAAAATCTTCAGCGTGTCAGTATCCGTCAGTAGTGCCCTCAGATTGGGTGCCGCATACTCGCCGGCTTCGAATTGAACCAAGTGCGCCGTGCCATCGCCAGCTGACAGCTGCAAGAGGCACAGCCGATCGCGATGCGGGTTTAGTCCCAGTGTTTCGCTGTCGATCGCAATGCTGGCGCCGAGCTTCAAGCCCGACGGCAGGTCACCCTTGTGGAGTTTCACGACGGGGTCGGCCATCGCTGTCCTCCGAGGACGCGCCGGTTCAAGACGCTTGGGTTGAACGTCGAAAAAAAGACGGATTGACGGAACTTCGATTACCCAAAACTTGGTGCACCTAAACGGACAAACCTCAAACCAATTGCTCACAACGCTAGAGCAATGGACCGCCGAGCTGGAGGCGCATATTGGCCAGCCCAAACCGAATATGTAACAGTGTTGCAATTCTACGTCAAGGAAGAGTGACCAAGTTCCGTCTTCTCAGGCGTTGGAGATACGCCGTGCGCTCGCGGCGTGGGGCATCAGGAAGGCCCGGAGGTCTGAAATAACCACGTCCAGCGCCACCGGATCAGAAAGGACGCCGGAGACGAAGGCATCCCACTGCTTCCGTTTTTGATCGTCCCGCGCAAACGCATCGGTCAGGGCATCGGGCACGTCAAGCGGCACTTCCGTCTGCCGACGCTCGAAGGTTGCGGCGATGGCGCGGGCGAGCCGGTTGCCCTCGAACGTGAATGCCTTGGCCAGAAACCAATTGTCATAGAAGTCCTTCATCCGGCTGTTTGCCCGGCCAAGCACCACCATCGCCTGAAACTTCTCCGCGATGACCGTTTCCATCGCGTAGGCCCGCAGCTTCGGCGCAGGCTGCTCCAGCAGCACAGGCATTTCGATCTCATTTAAGCCCGGTTCGGTGGCGTCACCAAAACCGATATCGATGACCACGCGAACACGCGCTCCTCCGATCTGTGCGTTGGTTACAACACGCAGACCACCATAGGCCAGATCCTCCCGGTTTCGATCAATGGTGAGGCCTGCCACATCGAAGTTCACGCCGTCATCGGGATTGATGGCGCATATTTCCCTGAAGGCTGCCAAAATGGTCTCGGGCTGGGAGGCTCCGAAGCCAAGCAAGTCAATATCGCGCGTCGGCCTGTGCGGGTTCTCCAGCCATGTCGTCACCAGCATCGCGCCTTTCAGGACGAAATTTTCCCGATGCGCGGTTGAACTGAGCCGGTAGAGAAAACGCTCCAGCACATACCGCGTCAGCAACAGGTCGAAAGGCTGCCCTCGCTCTTTGGACATCTTGAGCAGGCGGGCACGAACTGATGCCCCCATATTCTTCAGCGGCTCACGCATCGGCAATCACCGCTTCGATATAGGGACGAATGATCTTCCAGACTCCAGCTTGGTCAGCGAAGGCGGCAATTTCAGAAGGTGTAGCCCTGCGCTTCTTCAGCGCTTCTCGCAGGCCTTCGATTGCAAGATTGAGGCCGGGGCTGTTCTGATAGCGCCGCCCTTCACTCTGCCGGTAGCGGAACAGATCGACAACCGTTTTGGCCGGGCTGTAGATTCGAACTTTCACCCCCTCGATCACATGCTCCTCAACGCCGCTGCGCAGAACCTTCTCGCCAAAGCGGACGAATTTCAGCGGGATAGAAGAGGCGGCAGGCTTACGGTCCTGTGTGCCAATCGCCATCCAAATCTGGGCCGGAATCGTGTCTGTCAGGCCGTGATAGGCGAGCGCTGAGGTCAGGCAGATGATTCCTCGAGGCACAAGCTTGGCCGCCTCGGCCAGTGTATGATGGGTCTCCAGATCCGTATCTGCGAGCTGATACAGGCCGCGTCCCAGACGCAGCACGAGACCCTTTTCAACCATGCGCGAGAGGGTGGCCGCCGTGATGCCCCGTTCCTTGAATTCACTCAGGCGAACCATCCCTTTCTCTTGGAAAAGGGCTTGAGCGCGGCCTTGCTGCGTGGGTTTGTCCATGCGTCAAGAATGATACAAAGCGTCGTGTATGTAAAGGCCGTATCATACGAAACGTATCATTCCGCTCGCTGCAAAAGGGACTGGATCCACGTTGCATCATATTAGTCAGTAGCTTAAGGGCGTGATCAGCCTAGGCCGCTCCATGAGTTTGCCAATGCAAAATAATCCCAACGATTTCAATATTTTACAGATTCATAAAATATGGTGCCCAGAAGAGGACTCGAACCTCCACGCCTTGTGAGCGCTGCTACCTGAAAGCAGTGCGTCTACCAATTCCGCCATCTGGGCATCAAGTCGCCTGGATTAGTTCGCGCCGCTCAGCTTGTCAATTGCGCCGACGCTGTCTTCCCACCGGCACCGCACCTGTGTATTGCTCCGGAAAGCGTCGGCTCGGGCATCTCGGCTCGAGTAGGTCCGGATCGGCAACAGATATGACGGCAGCAAGCATGGGCGGTCTTGTGACTATCTTCGGCGGCTCCGGTTTCGTCGGCAGGCACGCCGTCCGCGCACTCGCGGGTCGTGGCTGGCGAGTACGCGCGGCAGTCAGGCGACCGGACCTTGCCGGCCACCTGCAGCCGATGGGCGCTGTTGGCCAGATCCACGCCGTTCAAGCCAATCTCCGCTTCCCCGACTCGGTGCGCGCCGCGGTCGAGGGCGCTGACGTCGCGGTCAACTGTGTCGGGGTGCTGGCTGGCACTGGCCGCCAGACGTTCGGCGCGGTCCATGTCGCAGGTGCGCGAACGGCCGCAAAGGCTGCACGCGAAGCGGGCGTAGCCCGTTTCATTCATGTCTCGGCGATCGGCGCCGACCGGCAATCGGCCGCGCAGTACGCCCGCTCGAAGGCCGAAGGCGAAGCCGCCGTGCTCGCGGAGTTCCCAGGGGCCATCATCCTCAGACCGTCGATCGTATTCGGACCCGAGGACGAATTCTTCAACCGTTTCGCGGCGTTGGCGCAGATGTCGCCGCTGCTGCCGTTGATCGGCGGTGGTAGAACGAAGTTCCAACCTGTGTTCGTGGGCGATCTGGCGAAGGCGATCGCGAATGTGGCCGATGGCGCCGGGACGGACGGCAGCGTCTATGAAATCGGTGGTCCGGAAGTGCTGAGCTTCAGGCAGTTGCTCGATCGCACGCAGTTGTGGTCCGGGCGTAAGCGTGGCTACCTCGGATTGCCGTTCGCTCTGGCCAAGTTGCAAGCGTTGCTGACCTGGCCTTTGCCATCATCGATGCGGCCGATCACTGTCGATCAAGTACGGATGCTCGAAAAGGATAGTGTCGTCGGCGCCCAAGCAAAGTCCGAGGGGCGCACTCTCGAAGGTCTCGGGGTTTCGGGCGCGCACGCAACGGGGGCGATCGTGCCGGCCTACCTCGAGCGGTTCCGGCCGCGCGGCCAGTTCGCGAGTTATCGGGGGTGAACTGCGACGGGTGTGCGGTTCAGAGGGTCGACAATTTGCGGAATCCTATCCGGATTCTTTGTTCAAAGTGTTTCCAGGCAGGGTGAGTTTCTGCGTTCGCCGAAACATGGGTAATGGCCGCACGCGGTGGCGCATCGTGCGTCTCGAGGCCGCCATAAGCGGCCGGGACCGTGACCATATGAACGTTGCAGGGCCCCTCTGTGATGGCATGCGCCAGGAGGGTCTCCTCCGTTTCACCATCATCGACACTCGTTCGGCAGATTCGCCCCCAGTATTGCAGCAGCGCTTTGGTCCGGGCGGTATCATTGAAGCCCATCACCCGAGTCGTGACGTAGCAATTCCCCGAGGTCAGTCCTCGCTTGCGTTTGCGCATCAGATTGATGGCCAGGTCCGCGGTGCCGACGCGTTCCACCAGCGGCTCCAGCCTCGCGTGGATGTGGCAGTCCACATCCATCAGAATAATGATTTTGCCAGGGTGCTCATCAAGGGCCCGCTGAACGATGACGGGCTTCATGGCTTTTATGGTCTGTATCCAAGATCGATTGCCACGGTCGACGTCATACATCACGTGGGGTGCGCCAAATGCTGAGAGCTGATCGCCGAGCCTGCGGGCGAGTGACGTGTATTTTTCATCACGCGTGTGCCAGGCCACAACGATCCAGTCGTCCGACGTCAACCTTGTCGTTTGATCCATGCGTGGGCCTCAGAACGGGTATGGCGAACAGCGCGCTGCCATTGAAGGTCCCGTTGCGTGTTGGGAAGACGAGCCTTGACCGTGTAAAACAGTCTCGTGGCAACGTGCTATAATGTTAACAGCGCGTTGTAACCTAGTTGCTGTGATCAATTCTTTTTGAGGGTGGGTGTGTTGTCAAGGGGTCGGTGTCGGGTCGTCCTATTGTGATGATTCTGAAGTCCCATTCATTCTCGCAGCTTCCACGCGAACGGACTTAGAAATCCGAATCACCCTAGGATAATAAGGTTGCTCGTGTCCTTTCGAAGGCGACGTGCGCGAAGCTGCCCTTTTGCACAATGAAGCGGACCTCGCGGTCGAGGCACGAGTGTCGAAGTTTAGTTAATGCTGAACCGAGTGGTGAATGAAACCGAAGGCCAGTGTTGACGCACGACGAATGTAGCACGTCGGACGTTTAGTCTCTGGACCAGCCGCGATTGGGTACCAAAAGTCGGATGCACGAGCTACACCCGTATCATGGAGTTGCTCGTATTCCGGTTCCGACATCTGCTCCAAACGGCGCTGCGACGGGAAGCAAATGCCGGAACCGGAACACGAGGTGACTGATGTCGCGGGGCAACACAAGTCTCGAGTCCGCGACGATGGGTTCGATTTTCAGAGGATGGGTTCGTGGAGTCCGTACAAACGTCGACAGTCCATTTGTCGAAATCGTCGCAGGCGCGGGCTCCACTTATATGTCAGCGCATGTCCGGAGGGCTTGGCAATCAGCTGTTTCAGGCGTCAGCGGCCATGTCGCTCAGCCGCCGGCTCGGTGGTCGGCTTTCGTTCGATCTGACCCGATATGAACGGGATAAAAAGCGACGGTTTGAGCTGGCGTGTTTTCCAACGGGAGCATCGGAATGGATCCCGAACGCTGCGGCACGTCCCCGCGCGACAGAACTGCTGAAAGCGATCAGACATCGTCGCAAGCTCCGGTGGGGCTGGTCGGGAAGCGTATACCGGCAGCCTGATTTCGGCTACGATCCCGCATTCGAAAATCTAGACGGAGATGTTTACCTCGACGGATTGTTCCAGTCGGAGTTGTACTTTCTTCGTGAGCAGAACCATGTACGGCGCGTGTTCGATCTCGAGCCCTTTGCGAGTACCCGAGTGCGCGAGCTGGCGGCAAGTTGGGCTGGACAGGAATTCGCCAGCGTCCACATCCGGCGCGGAGACTACGCCGATAACCCGAAGGTCCTTGCGGTTATGGGGCTGTTGGACGACTCGTATTATGAGCGTGCCATTGATATTCTGAGGCAGATTTCCCCGAGCTTGCGTCTGAAAATATTCTCTGACGACCGGGGCGCCGCAATTCGAACGTGCGAGCTATATCCGTGCGCGGAGCCGGTCGTCGGAGAAACCGCCATTGACGATATGTATCTGATGAGTAAATGCCGGCATCACGTGATCGCCAACAGCACTTTCAGCTGGTGGGGAGCATGGCTAGGTACACCTCACGGACTTACGATTGCGCCACGGATGCATTTTTCCCGTGAAAAGTTGCGCTCGGTTTTCATCCATGATCACTACCCAAAAGGATGGTTACTGATTTGAATCCTCCCGCGGCATTTGGCTTGCGGCTTATCGTGTCAAAAGCAGATTTCAGGCATTCAAGATGAGCTTGGGCGAGAGCATATCGGAGGCACGGCTTGTCTACCGAATGAGACCGCTCAATGCAGGCTGCGGATCTCGAGTTCGTCGCCTAATGCGTGACCCACGGCGGCCTGCATCGTGTCCGTCAACGCAATAGGCGTTCCATCGGCCGCGTGCAGCGAGTAGAGGTTGATGCCCTGCGGCAAACCTTCGACGGCCGGGAACATCTCACGGGCTTCGTCCGAGGTCATGGTCTTGATGTAGGCCACCGAGCCGCCACCGAGCGTGGCCAAGTCTTGGGGGCTTATGATACGGGCGATCGCCGATACGTCAGCGGCAGCCGTCAGGCGCTTCGTCGAAGTCTTCACGTTATTCATGACGCCACTCCTCTCGTCGTTAGAGGCCCGAGGCAAGTCTTAGCGGCTGTTGGCGGCAAAATTACGTAAGCCGCTACGGTCCGACCTGCTTCAGTATTGAACGATTCTTGTCGATTGGCTGTGTCCGCCGGAACCCTGACTTGCCATAATTTCGAAGTTGGCAAGACCGTTGTGTCGGTTCAGCCGCGCGATTTGGGTTCGCCGATGTCGATACGGCGGACGCGGCGTTCTGGCTCGTTCCGGACGAGTTCGATCGCCAATAGCCCGTTGGCAAGATCGGCGTTGCGCACTTCAATTCCGTCGGCCAGCACGAACGAGCGGCTGAACTGGCGCGCAGCAATGCCGCGATAGATGTACTCCCGCGCCTGATCGTCGTGCTGTTTGCCGCGAATCGTCAACTGCTTGTCTTCGAGCGTGATTTCGACCTGCTCACGCGTGAAACCAGCAACGGCCAGAGTGATCCTTAGCAATTCGGCTTGTCCCGGTTCGGCGCTGACCCGCTCGATGTTGTAGGGCGGGTAGCCTTCGTTGGCGCCCTTGCCGGCGCGGTCGATAAGCCGCTCGATTTCCTCGAACCCGAGGAGCAACGGGTTGGACAGCAGTCCCATGCGCGTCATGGTCGAAGCCCTTTCGGAAGCGACTTTATCGATCGAATTCAAACGGTCTGGCCCTGTTCGGCACCATGCCGTGCCGGCCCTCGTGCGAGGCACCGACGGTCGATTGACCAAACATATGGGAGGTGGCGCGCCGTCTTCAAGCGGCCAGATTTCATAGTCGAGCACGGTCTGGCAATGTGCTTCAGTCATGGGGCTGCCCTCGTGTTCCGGTTCCGACATTTGCTTCCCGTCGCAGCGCCGTTCGGAGCCGGTGTCGGAACCACAGGGAATACCAGCAAGACATTGATTTGGTTGTAGCGTTTGCGTCCGATGTTTGGATTTTTGAGCAGCCGCGACCAGCCGCGAGTGGGGACCAAAGGTCAGATGCGCTACACTGGCCGTGGGGTCGGGATCGGCCCGTCAGCAGATGCCGTGGACCTAGAAAACAGGGAGTGTCGGGATGAAGCAGTATTCGGGTTGTCAGGAAAGCGGGCTGGCAGTGATGTTGGGGCTTTGCGTCGTTTTCGCCGCAGGCTCGCTGCCGGCGTTGGCGCAATACCCCGAAGTCGACAGGAACGATCCTGGTATTCAGGAGCCGGAACGAAAGACCCCAACGCCCGCCCAGGCCCCTGCGTCCAACCCCGCCGCGTCGCCAACAGGCGCGGCCCCACCTGTGCCGCCCGTCGCGCAAGCTGCCGAGGTCCAGCTGACCGAGGAGGAGAAGGCCGAGCGCGAGGGCCGTCGCGCCTGCAAGGCGGCGATTTGCGCGGCCTTCCACAATCGCAAGGCTGGAGACGATGTCACCTGTACGGTGCTCAAGTCGTTTCGTAAGGAGCAGCTCGACAAGATGCTGTCGAAAGCCAAGGCATCATGGCCATGGGGCACGGTCAAGTGCACGGCCGACGTCAAGCTGAAGCGCGACCTGCTGATGCGCGCACTGATCGAGGACAAGATCGAGGCGAAAATGGATCCTCATCAGGTCTCGTGCGCGATCGATCGCGAGAAGGAAGCCAGCTCCGAAATCAAGTTCGAGCTTTCGCCGACGGTGACCTTCGAGAAGGGCAAAGCCGTCAAGGCCCAGGCCAACTGGGGCAAGATCGAGGCGCCGAGTTTGGTCAAGGGTGCGATGTGGCCGGCGACCGCAACCGACAACACGTTCAACGTCATCGGCTCCACTCTGGTCGAGGACATCAACGATTTTATCGGCAAAAAATGCGACGAAGTAAAAGCTGATTGGGATGGCAAGTGACCGGGCGCGGCGAAAGTGAATGTTACGATGTTACGTAAGTACTGTAACTAGATAACGCGTAACTCTATTCCATCAGCAGCACTGATGCTCGATGACGGAAAATTCGATTGGCGCGGTTCTTCGGTACGTACTACAAAAGCTTCATCGGGACCCCAAACGGGGCGCGAAACAAACTCAGGAGGATACAATGAAGATCTGGAAC
>PEQZ01000037.1 GCA_002928395.1 Hyphomicrobium sp. | reverse complement strand
ATTGACGGCAATATTAGCATTACAATCAATGTTCCGCGCCGGGTGAGGGGGGCTTCGGCTGGCGCAGTTTTCGAAGCCAGCCCCCTCACCCTAACCCTCTCCCCAAGGGGGGAGGGGATTCGTGTCGGCCTCAACGACCGGCACAAGATTATTGGGCAACTCCAGCAGCATTGCTCGATCCGTTCGCAGTTCAACCGGACAGCCTTGGGCTTGTCCCGAGGATCCATCGAGCGGCAACCGCGGCGCCTACCAATCGACCGAAGGGCGTGGCTGGTTCCAAGCCGCACAATTCGTCGTCGCTCGCTGCGACGACACCCGTTGAGGGATAGATCCTCGGGACAAGCCCGAGGATGACAGCCGCCTGCCACTTCACCGCACCCCGAAAATCGCGCTGCCGACGCGGATGTCGGTCGCGCCGAGTTCGACAGCCGTTTCGAAGTCGCTGGACATGCCCATGCTGAGGCGGACGAGGCCCAGCTCGCGGGCGAGTTTCAAGAGGAATGCGAAGTGTACCGCCGGCTCGTCGTCGACGGGCGGGATACACATGAGGCCTGCGATATCGAGCTTCAGTTCGTCCCGGCACAGCGCCACGAACGCGGCGGTCTCGCGCGGCATGATGCCAGCCTTCTGCGGCTCCTCGCCGGTGTTGACCTGCACGTAAAGCTCGGGCGTGCGGCCCTGCTTGTTCATTTCAGCTGCCAGCGCGCGCGCAATTTTCTCCCGATCGACCGAATGGATCGCGTCGAACAGTTGCACCGCCTCCTTGGCCTTGTTCGATTGCAGCGGGCCGATGAGATGCAGCCGCACGCCGGGGAATTGCGCTTTGAGTGCGGGCCACTTGCCCTGCGCCTCCTGCACGCGGTTCTCGCCGAAATCGCGGTGTCCGGCTTCCAGCACCGGCCGGATATGCGGCGCGTCGAAGGTTTTCGACACGGCTATCAGCCGGACATCGCTCGGGTCGCGCCCGACGCCTTTCGCGGCGACGGCGATGCGCACTTCGATCCCGGCCACGGCATCCACCGCGGCAGTGGCGGCGTTGGTCATCTCGATTTTGCCTTTGTGGTGACTGCTGGATAAAGCTCGAAGGTGTGCTCGTCGCTGCCCAGCAGCTGCATGTACTTCCGGTGCACGAACAGCTTGTCGCGTCCGCGCTTTTCTTCGTGCAGAACGCCGATGTCGGCGAGTTGTTTCAGGTAGCGCGAAGCCGCATGCCGCTCGGCAACCCGAGCATCGATCAAATGCTGGATTCGCACATAGGGCTGCGCGAAAATCGCCTCGATCAACTCCCGCGAGTAGATTTTCGGCGCCGCCGATCGCATGTGATCGGTGGTGTGAAGCATCAGATCGCGGATCGCGCGAATGCGGGTGTTGGTCCAGGTCGCGGTGGTCTCGACGCCAGTCAGGATGTAGACGATCCACGGCTCCCACTCGCCACGCAGCGTCACACCTTGCAGCAACCGGTAGTAATCGCCTTTGCTGCGCACGATGTGTCGGCTGAGGTACAACGTCGGGATATCGAGCAGGCCTGCCTGGATCAACACCAGGATATTGAGAATGCGCCCGGTTCGACCGTTACCGTCGAGGAAAGGGTGGATGGCCTCGAACTGGTAGTGGAGGATAGCCATGCGCACGAGCGGGTCGAGGTCGTCCTCGGCGTTGGCAAACCGCTCCCAGTTCGACAGCATTTCGCGCAGGCGGTCGGCGCCCTCCGGCGGCGTGTAGATGACCTCTCCGGTGAAGCTGTTCTTGAGCTGGGTGCCGGGCGTCTTGCGAACGTCCATTTGGACGCCCTTGATCTCGCTGCAAATCTCGATCGCCGTGCGGCTGGTCAACGGCCTGCTTTTCAATGACTGATAGCCGCTGTAGAGCGCGGAACGGTAGCGCAGCGCTTCCTTGGCCGCCGGGTCGCCGCCGTCCTCGGCTTGGCTCGCTTCCCGGAACAGCGCATCGTTGGTGGTGACGATGTTCTCGATCTCGGAGCTGTCCTTCGCCTCGAGCAGGGGGATCGTGTTCACCAGCACCGATTGGTCGGGAATCAATTCGCCCGCCCGGCGCAACTCGGCAATGGCGGCCCGCGCCGTGACGCAACGTTTGAGCACCGCCTTGGTTTCCACATCGAGGGGCGGCGGCAGGCTCGGCAGGTTGTTGTAGGCGCTCTTTGGATCGGGTGGCATCATTTGGACCAAGCCTGACGTTGCCTCGCTTGTCATGGCGCAAAAATTGCGCTTCTATTCCATATCTCTCGGCACATGGAAGCCTGTGTTCCCTGTTGCGCCAAACATGGAACCAAAATTCGATTTCGTCTACATATAAGTCGAGATATGGCGCGCACGGCACCAGATCGCCCCCGGATATGTATCAAAATCCTCGTTTTTGGACCAGATCCGATCCGACATGTCGATCCGGAGGACATATCCGGGCCGATATGTCGCCCGAACCGGCGAAAATGCACATATCCGAGTAACCGTGCGCCGACGGCCGGCGCCACGGCCAGCCTCTCCCGCCTTGACCGGCCAATCCCTTTGGGGCTCTAACTCGTCGCCACACCCCGAGACCCAATCTCCAAGATCCGGACGAAACCACCGCCCATGGCATCCGAACGCTACAACGCCCCCGACCGCGAAAAGCACTGGCAAAGAGCCTGGGACGTGGCCGGAATTTTCCGCGCAAAAAACGATGCCGCGCGACCCAAGTGCTACGTGCTGGAGATGTTCCCCTACCCGTCTGGCCGCATCCACATGGGGCACGTCCGCAATTATGCCATGGGCGACGTCTTCGCCCGCTACAAGCGCGCCAAGGGTTTCAACGTCTTGCATCCCATGGGCTGGGACGCATTCGGCATGCCGGCCGAGAATGCGGCCATCGAGCGCAACACCCACCCCGCCACGTGGACCTATGCCAACATCGCGGCAATGAAGGGCCAATTGAAGTCGATGGGCCTGTCGCTGGACTGGAGCCGAGAGATTGCGACCTGTGCACCCGAATACTACGCGCAGCAGCAGAAAATCTTCCTCGATCTTCTGAAGGCAGGCCTCGCCTACCGAAAATCGTCCAAGGTCAACTGGGATCCCGTCGACAATACTGTGCTCGCCAACGAACAGGTCATCGATGGCCGCGGCTGGCGCTCCGGCGCGCTTGTCGAAACCCGCGAACTGACCCAGTGGTTCTTCAAGATCACGCAGTACTCCGACGAACTGCTGTCGGCACTCTCGACGCTCGACAAATGGCCGGAGAAAGTCCGGCTGATGCAGGCCAACTGGATCGGCCGCTCGGAAGGAATGCAGATCCGCTGGAAGCTCGAACCGAAGGGTGTGCCCAAAGGCTTCAAGGAGCTGGAAATCTACACGACACGGCCTGACACGCTCTACGGCGCGGCGTTCCTGGCCATTTCACCAGACCACCCGCTGGCCAAGGCTGCCGCCCAGAAAGACAAGTTGCTCGCGGCGTTCGCCGACGAATGCCGGCGGATGGGCACCACGGCCGCCGACTTGGAGACCGCGGAAAAGCGCGGCTACGACACGGGCCTCCGCGCCCGTCATCCGCTCGACAAGGACTGGTTGATCCCGGTCTGGGTCGCAAACTTCGTGCTCATGGACTACGGCACGGGCGCCATCTTCGGCTGCCCGTCTGGCGACCAGCGCGACCTCGATTTCGCCCGCAAATACGGGATCGACTTTGCCCCGGTGATCCTGCCGCCTGGGGCCGACGCTGCGACCTTCGAGATCAACGACAAGGCCATCGACGGCGACGGCACACTCTATAATTCCTACGAGCTCGATGGCCTGTCACCCAAAGAGGCCTTCGAGGCTGTCGCCAAACGGCTCGAAGGCACCAAGGTTGGCAAAACGCCTGCTGGAGAGCGCAAGGTGAACTATCGCCTGCGCGACTGGGGCGTGTCGCGGCAGCGCTATTGGGGCTGCCCGATCCCGGTGATCCATTGCAAGGATTGCGGCGTGGTCTCGGTTCCTGCGAAGGATCTGCCGGTGCGGCTGCCGGATGATGCCACGTTCGACAAGCCTGGCAATCCGCTCGACCGCCACCCGACCTGGAAGCATGTCGATTGCCCCGATTGCGGCAAGCCCGCGACGCGTGAAACCGACACTATGGACACCTTCGTCGACAGTTCCTGGTACTACGCTCGCTTCACCGCGCCAGACTCCAAGACACCCATCGATCCCGCAGCCGCCGCCTACTGGCTGCCGGTGGACCAATATATCGGTGGCATCGAGCACGCGATTTTGCATCTGCTCTACTCGCGCTTCTTCTACCGGGCCATGAGCGATGCCGTGCCAGGGGCTTACACGCAGCACGATGGCCGTGGCACATCGAACCTCCGCGAACCCTTCGGCGCGCTGTTCACACAGGGCATGGTCACGCACGAGACCTACAGGTCCGCCAGCGGAGCGTGGCTGCTGCCGACCGAGATCACGCTCGAAGGCGATGGCGACGCCCGCCGCGCGATAGAAACCGCAACCGGCAGGCCGGCGACCATCGGCTCCATCGAGAAGATGTCGAAGTCGAAAAAAAATCTCGTCGACCCCGACGACATCATCGCGCACTGGGGCGCCGACTGCGCCCGTTGGTTCATGCTGTCCGACAGCCCGCCCGAGCGCGACGTCATCTGGACCGAAGCCGGCGTGCAGGGCGCCGGCCGTTTCGTGCAGCGCGTGTGGCGGATCGTCGACGAACTTGCCGACCGTTTGCCTCTCGATCACGCCCAGACCGTGCCGCCCGTGTTCGGGCCAGAGGCGATGCCGTTGCGCCGGACCGCTCACAAGGCGCTGGATGCCGTCGGCCGCAACATTGAAGGCTTGCGGTTCAACGTCGCTGTCGCCCAGCTTTACGAGCTGACGAACGCGCTGCAGACAGCATTGGCCCAGTCTTCAAACAAGTCTTCGGAAGATTTCGACGGGGCATTGCGCGAGGCGGCTGAATTGCTTGTTCAAATGATCGGCCCGATGATGCCGCATTTGGCTGAAGAATGCTGGGCGCGGCTCGGTTACAACACCCTGCTTGCCAATGTGCCCTGGCCGGCCGCTGATCCGGCCTTGCTCGTTGACGATGAGATTGTCATTGCCGTACAGGTCAATGGTAAGCGGCGGGACGAACTGAAGATTGCACGGACCGCGAACTCGAGTGAGGTTGAGGCGGCTGCCCTACGGCTCGAAACCGTGATTCGGGCACTCGAAGGACGACCGGTCAAAAAAGTGATCGTCGTACCGCAAAGGATCGTGAATGTCGTCGGTTAGGTCGCGTCAAGACAGGCTGGATCGCGGAGTGTCCCGCAGGTCCGCATTGCGCGGACTGTTCACCGCTGCGCTGCTCGCACCCGTATTGGCCGGCTGCGGAGGCACTGGCTTCCGACCGCTTTATGCCTCGCCAGAATTCGGCGGTACTGATCTCAATGCCAAGCTGTCCATGCTCGACATCGCCCCTATGCCAGGTCGCGTGGGCCAGCTGATCCGCAACGAGCTGTTGTTCCAGACCACCGGCGGCGCCGTGCCGACAGCTCCGGAGTTCCGTTTTGAGGTCGCACTCCGCGAAACCGTGACCGCCACCCTCGTCCGCTCCGACGGCGATGCGCTCGACAGCGTCTACAATGTCGACGCCAGCTTCCGGCTGATCCGTGTCTCCGACAAGGCCATCGTGCTCCAGGGCGTGAGTTACGGTCGCGCCGGGTTCGAGCGTTTCCGCTCGGTCTTTTCCAATACCCGCGCCCGCGAGGAAGCCGAGAACCGGGCGGCGGCGAGCGTTGGACAAGAATTGAAGTCCCGCCTTGCTGCATTCCTTTCGACCGCGACCTGACACCGCCTTCAGTCGGCGCGCTTCGCAGATTCCCCACGAGGTGATCGCATGGTCGCCATCAAGGCCCATCTGGCCGCGAGCTTCTTGAAGTCTCCGGATCCACGACTGTCGGCATTCCTGTTTTTCGGCTCGGACGCTGGCCTCGTTTCCGAGCGAGCCTACCTGTTGGCCAAGACAATTGCTGCCCGTGAAACCCCAGCCGGTGAAATGCTCAAGTTCGACGACGCCGACCTCGAATCAGATCCCGACAGGCTCGCCGTCGAACTGGAGACAATGCCAATGTTCGGCGGGCGAAAAGTCATCCGTGCGACGACAGGGCGGCGCATCAATGCAAACCTCCTCAAACCTTTGGTGCAGGGCGGCCGCCTCACTGGCACGCTGATCGTCGAGGGTGGCAACCTGAAGCCGGATGAAGCCCTGCGTGCCCTGTTCGAGAAGTCCGAGCACGCCGCAGCGGTCGCCTGTTACGCCGACGAGGCGGCCGATCTCGACGAACTCGTTCGCCAGGTCCTCAAGGCCAACGCGCTCGAGATTACGCCGGATGCGCGCGAGTTGCTGATCTCCCGGTTGGGGGCTGATCGCGCCCTCTCGCGTAACGAAATCGAGAAGCTGGCGCTTTTTGCGGCTGGCAATGGCACCATCGAAGCGAGCGACGTCGACACCGTCGTTGGCGATGCGGCCGAGCTGGCCCTCGACCGTATCCCATATGCCGCCGCCAACGGCGATGGCGCTCGGACCGCGACAGAGTGCGATCGATGGATTGCTTCTGGCGAAAGTCCCCAGGCGATCATTCTCGCCGTGCAGCGGCATTTCCAGCGGCTGCATCGCATACGCGCGGCCTTGGACAAGGGCAAGCCGCTCGACGAAGCGCTGAGGGCGATCAAACCACCGCTGCACTTCAAACAGAAGGCAGCGTTCAGCCTCCAGTGCCGCGCCTGGCCACTGGAACGTCTCAACCGCGCGCTATCGGGGATCGCCACCGCCGCGAAGGCAGCGCGCCTCTCGCCCCAGCTCGAGGCCCAGCTGACCGAGCGCCTGCTGCTCGACCTGGCCCGGCTATCGGCCGCCGGGCAGTCGACGGGCTCCAGGCGGATGGCGTAAGGCCCGGCCTCCCAGACTGAAGGCCGAGTGTCGCGCATCTGACGATTGCTCCCCACTCGCGGCTGACCTCGGAACCAAACGTCCGATCCAAACGACACGCGAATCATCGCCTTGCGCGTGGTGCTTATGGTTCCGAGGTTTGCTCCGAACGGTGCTGCGACGGGACGCAAATCTCCGAACCATAAGGAACCCGAGCCCTGATCGCACTTGCCCGATCCGGTCGCGCCCCTATAGTGCGCCCGCTTTCCTCAACCGAGACCTTGTCCCATGACCGAAACCGTCTACGACGTCACCGCCATCGGCAACGCCATTGTCGATATCATCGGGCGTTGCGACGATGCCTTCTTGACCGCCAACGGAGCGCCCAAAGGACATATGCGTCTGGTCGATGCCGACACGTCCGCTTCGCTCTACGCCAAGATGGGACCGGCGGTGGAGATCTCCGGAGGATCGGCGGCCAACACAATGGTCGGTTTGGCGTCATTCGGCGGCCGTGCGGCCTTCATCGGCAAGATCGCGTCCGACGAGTTCGGCCGCATCTTCCGGCATGACATCAAGGCGGCAGGTGTCGCGTTCGACGCCCTGCCGGCGGCTGGCGGCCCGCCGACGTCGCGCTCGCTCATCCTGGTCACGCCCGATGGCGAGCGCACCATGAACACCTTCCTCGGCATCTCGACTGACCTCGACCACGGCGAAGTCCGCGAGGACCTCATTTCGCAGTCGGCGATTGTCTACCTCGAGGGCTATTTGTTCGACAAGCCGGAAGCCAAGGCGGCGTTCCGCCAGGCCGTCAGCATCGCCAAGTCCTCTGGCCGGCGGGTTGCCTTGACCCTCTCCGACGGATTCTGCGTCGACCGCCACCGCGATGAGTTCCTCGGCCTGATCAGATCTGGCGTTGATATCCTTTTCGCCAACGAAAGCGAGATTACCGCGCTCTATCAGACTACGACATTCGACGAAGCCGCGAAGAAAACCGCGGAGGATATCAAACTCGCGGCCCTGACCCGCAGCTCCAAAGGATCTGTCATTCTTGCTGATGGACAATCGATCAGCATTCCGGTGGAGCCGGTGGCGAAGCTGGTTGATACCACCGGCGCCGGCGATCTATATGCCGCTGGCTTCCTGTTCGGATTGAGCCAAGGATATCCGCTGGATATTGCCGGACGATTGGGAAGTCTCGCCGCGGCCGAAATCATCAGCCACGTGGGTGCCCGCCCCGAAGTGCGACTGGAACAGCTGGGCCGCGCCAAGGGATTGATTAAATGACGGCCACGAACGGCCTTGTTTCGTCTCGGCGATCGGAATTCGGTTTCAGCTACATTGTATCATTCTTTTCAGCGACATAGTGGTGCACGCAAGAGAATAGAATGTAATTCAGCAACAGATGTATCTGCGTTAGTGCACTTTTCCGTTGCCGACGATTTATTTTCCTTGGTTTGATCACGGCTATTCCAACAGACTGGTCAGAGCCGAATCGCCCATTGCAAGGTCATTGATATGTCCGTTGACGCCACACGCCGCGGCCGCCCCAAAGGCAGCGGTCTCGACGACCAGAAACACCTCGACCAAATCGCCAGAATGATCGCAGCCAAGCCAGACTTGAAGCCCACCACGGCGATCAAGGCGCTTGGAATTTCGGATCCATCCGTTATTCGGCGCCTGCGCGATAAATTCCAACAATTCGGCATTGAACTTGCGGCGGTGCCAGCGCCAGCAAATGTGACAACAACCGCGACCACTGCCCGCCCAGCGGCCACCAGCGAGCCGCGTTCGATCGCCGCAAGCGTTGCCAAACCGAGCATCGCGTTGAAGGGTCATCTCGAAACGCCTCGGCAACCGGCAGATCGCTCCGCACCTGCTGCCGTCACGTCGGCAGCCACACCGGCGGTGACTGTCACAAGATCGTTTCCCACGCCGGCCGACATGTTTGTCGCCTGGGTTGGATTGGGCCTTTCCGCATTAACCTCTGCCATGTCGGCCCAAGCCGCGATGGTGTCCGGCATCGTAAGGCTACCGCCCGTGGAGTTCGCGATCCGGCAGCAGCTCATTGCCAGTGAGATGGTAATGGCGGTCAACCCGCTGCACCCGCGTGCGTCGGCAAAACCGCATTGACCCTCGCTTGGGTCCGGCGGCATGTCCGGCCGACCCGAATTCGACTTTTCCCGCGCCGCTTTTCAAAGATGACGAGGTCCGGTCTTTTTTCAAAGCTGATTTGAGCAGCGTTTTTTATCGCCTTTTACCTGTCCATCCCAGTGCAACTGACTCGAGGGCCGCTCCCCAAGCGGCCCCCTTTTTGCGCTCGGGCCTTGGGTTGTTTGCTTGATCACAGCTTCCTGAGCGATACCTGCTCGACACGGTGATCGGCCTGCTTGGTCAGAATGAGACGAGCCCGCTGGCGGGTCGGCAGAATGTTGTCCTCGAGGTTCTTCAGATTGATGGACTGCCAGATGTCGAGCGCGCGAGCCAAGGCCGCATCGTGACTGAAATGCGTGTAGCGGTGGAAGTAGGCCGCCGGATCCCGAAAGCCGGTGCTTCTCAGCCGCATGAAGCGCGCCAAGTACCAATCCCGGATCACGGCAGGGTCGGCATCGATGTAAATCGAGAAATCGAAGAAGTCGGAGACGAACGGGATACCTTCGCCATCTTTCGGCAACCGGGCGGGCTGGAGCACGTTGAGACCCTCGACGATCAGGATGTCCGGCTGCTCGATCACGATCCTCTGGCCAGGAATAATGTCATAGTGGAAGTGCGAATAGACCGGCGCCTCGACCCGCTTGGCGCCAGACTTCACGTCCGCGAGAAACGTCAACAACCTCGCCGTATCGAAACTTTCGGGAAAGCCCTTCCTGTTCATGAGGTCGAGCCGTTCCAGTTCCGCGTTCGGCAGCAGAAACCCGTCGGTTGTAATAAGGTCGACGCGCGGGTGATCCGGCCAGCGCGCAAGCAGCGCGCGCAGCACACGTGCCGTCGTGCTCTTGCCCACGGCAACCGAGCCGGCCACCCCAATAATGAAGGGAACTTTGCTCTCTCTCCGCGACAGAAACTTCGACGTCACCAGATCGAGTTCCTGGGACGCTGCCACATATAGGTTCAGCAAACGAGACATCGGCAGATAGATCTGCTCGACCTCCTCGACCGAAAGCTCGTCGATCAGGCCCGAGAGCTGTTCGAGTTCGCGCGGCACCAGCGTCATCGGCGTGTCGGCTCTGAGACGCGCCCACTCCTCGCGCGAGAACACGCGGTAGGGAGAATAATCGAAATTGGTGCGCCCAGGCAGCGCTCCAGAAGGTGGGTTCAGTTTATCGAGCATGACGGCGGCTAGCGCTCCTGACGGGCGGCCTTTTCGGCCAGTCCCGATTGCCCCATTCGCCGATCGAGTTCCGAAAGGACATCGGTGAAGGCGACGCCCCTCGACTCGAGAAGCACCAACAGGTGATAGAGAAGATCTGCAGCCTCGGCCTCGAGTGCGGCATCGTTTTGAGCGATTGCCGCGATCACCGTTTCCACGGCTTCCTCGCCGAGCTTCTTCGCACAGTGCTCGGCGCCGCGGTCGAGCAACTGTCGCGTGTACGACATCGTCGCACTGTGATCGTTGCGGCGTTCCCGTATGGTCGCGCTCAGTCGGGTCAGCACATCGTCGGTCATCGCGTCCTGCGCTCCCAGTAGTGTCCGGTCGCAGGTCGCTCACCGACCGAACCGCGCATTCGAACGGATCGAATGGCTGGCAGGCCCCACCGTCCGATCCTGATCGGCTCTTTGTGTCGGCCACGCGACACGTTACGTCAAGTCGTCTCGACGTCTGAGGGCAGGAAACATAAAGGTACGGGCGGGCAAACCCGGACCCAGTCGATGAATGGACCGACGAACACAACCGCCAGCTCGACCCAAGCGAATTGGGTCAGTTCTCGCTGCCGCCGCCGAGCCTGAGCCTGATGTAATCGAGCTGATCGAAGTTGCTGTACTTGACGACCAGATGACCGCTTTCACCAGCGCCGCGCTTGATCTCGACCTTGAGACCCAGGATGTCACTCAGCTCTTTTTCGAAGGCGCGCGTATCGGGGTCCTTGTCGCGGGGCTTCCGCGGTTCAGATCCGGGACTGCCGATGGGCGATTGAACCAGCGCTTCGACCTCGCGGACATTGAGTTCGTTTTCCACGATCCGAAGCGACAGCGCCTCCGCATCGGGATGGCCGATCAACGCCCGCGCGTGGCCCGCCGTCAGCTTGCCGTTCTGCAGCAGCGCCTGCACGCTCTCCGGCAACTTCAACAGTCTCAGCGTATTGGCGACGTGACTGCGGCTTTTCCCGATGATTTCGGACACCTGCTCCTGGCTGTAGCTGAATCGCTCGATCAGCTCACGATACCCCCCAGCCTCCTCGATCGCGTTGAGGTCGGCACGTTGAACGTTCTCGATGATCGCGAGCTCGAGAACCTCCTTGTCATCGAGGTCCCGGACGATAACCGGCACCTGATGCAGCCCAGCTTTCTGCGACGCCCGCCAGCGACGTTCGCCGGCGACGATCTCATACCCGCCCGTCCCTTGATCCGGCCTGACGATGATCGGCTGCACCAGGCCCTTGGTACGAATGCTGTCCGCCAGCTCGGCCAACTCGTCGTCCCGGAAGTCCTTTCGCGGATTGAACCTGCCGCCCTTTAGGAGCTCGATGGCCACCACCCGCTGCTCGCCCTCGGCAGGCAGGCGCGGCTGAGCCTGTATCGGCTCGCCGATCAGCGATGCCAGGCCGCGTCCAAGTCTGCTCTTCGACATCGGTGAGTTCATCACGGTCGCCGGATCCTTTTCCGTCTCGGGTCTAGCTGGGCTCGGGGGTTGGTTCATGCTGCCTTGATGTGCCGCTCGCGCTCGATGATCTCGGTGGCGAGCCGAATATAGGCTTGACTGCCGGCACAGTCGTAGTCGTAGAGCAAGATTGGCTTGCCGTGCGAAGGTGCCTCGGCCACCCGCGTATTGCGCGGAATGACCGTCTCGTAGACTTTGGAGCCGAAGAACTCGCGCACGTTGGCCGCAACTTCCCTGGACAGGGTGGTGCGCTGGTCGTGCATCGTCAGCACCACACCTTGGATCTCGAGCGTCGGATTGAGGGTGGCCCGGATCTGATCGATCGATTCCTTCAGCTGCGAGATGCCCTCGAGCGCAAAAAACTCGCACTGCACGGGCACCAAAACGGCGTGCGCAGCCGACATGGCGTTGAGCGTGAGCAGGTTCAACGACGGCGGACAGTCGATGAGCACGTAGTTGAAGGACTGGTCGGTGGGCTTGTTCCGTTGCTGGGCGATCAGAGCGGCCACCGCATCGCGGAGACGGAACGGCCGGCCCGGGTCGGCCAGAACTTCGCTTTCGAGGCCGACCAGATCCGAGTTCGCAGGCACCACGAACAGGCCAGGCACCGCGGTCGGCAGCGCCACGTCGAGTAGGCTCGCAGCTCCACTCAGGACATCATAGGAAGTCCGGGGCCGCTTGTCGGCGCCGATACCAAGCCCGGTCGATGCGTTGCCCTGCGGATCGAGGTCGATGACCAATACCCGTTCACCCACCGCTGCCAACGCAGTTCCCAGATTGATCGCCGTGGTCGTCTTGCCGACGCCGCCCTTCTGGTTGGCGATTCCGATGACCCTCAGCCCTGGATTCCCGATTATTGCTGTCACCGAACTAATCCTCCGGCTTTGACCTCAGATCGCGAATGACGACAATTCGTCCCTCCGCGTCCGTTCTGCTTGGTCGCAACTCTGAAATGAACGACCACGACGCACGCGCCTCGATCAGTTCGCTCTCGACGTCTCTGCCCTTGAGCAGCAGACCTTCCGTCCCCCCGCTGAAGAATGGCTGGGCCAGACCCAGGAGCCGAGGAAGCGGGGCCAACGCCCGCGCGGTGATCACGTCTACTTGGTCAACCTTAACCTGAGTCGAGGCTTTCTCGATTCGCGTGCACAGGATGTCCACAGGCGCTGAAGTAGCCCGAGCCACTTCGCGGAGAAAGGCGGCCTTGCGGCCATCGCTCTCGACCAAAATCATTCGCGCGCCCGGCCGTTCGGCGAGCATGATACCCAGCACCAATCCGGGGAAACCACCACCCGATCCGAGATCGATCCAGGTCAGGGCCCTTGCCGGGGCAATTGCCCAAAGCTGGGCCGAATCCGCGAAATGCCGTTGCCAGAGATCCCCCATCGTGGCGGGCGCCACCAAGTTGATCGTCTTCTGCCAGCGTTGCAGCAGTTCGGCGTAGGTCCCTAGATTTTCAGCCGTTTCACGTGAAACACCGAAGGTCACAGCGATTTGGCTGGTGTCGACCGCAGCAGCAGAATTGTGAGACCGGTGAACCGGCCGCCACCGGCCCGTCATGCCGATTTCCGCCGCGACTTTGCATGAAGTGCCGCGGTGAGAAGAAGCAACGCCGATGGCGTGATGCCCTCGATCCGGGAAGCTTGTGCGATATCAGACGGCCGCAGCCGATCGAGCTTCTGCCGGATCTCGTTCGACAGCCCGCGCAGCGACCCGTAATCGAAATCGCTGGGCAGCCGCAGCGCCTCGTCCCGGCGTAGGGCGGCAACGTCGTCGTCCTGACGCCGGATGTAGGTGGCATAGCGCGCATCGATTTCCAGTTGCCCGGCGATGGCGGGGTCGAGCCCGCGCAGCTCCGGCCAAGCGTCTGCGAGCTTTGCAATGGTCACCCCGTTGAAACTCAGCAGTTCGAATGCGGTCCGCCTCTTACCGTCGCGGTTGATCTCGACGCCTTGATTGCATGCTTCCGTGGGGGTCATCGATAGTCGCGCCAGCAACGCACTGCCCTCGGCCAAAGCCGCTGTTCGCGCTTCGAATACCGCCATCCGGCGCGCGCCCACACAACCTAACGAAGCCGCAATCGGCGTCAGCCGCTGGTCGGCATTGTCGGCACGGAGCTTCAGCCGGTACTCGGCTCTCGACGTGAACATGCGATAGGGTTCGCTGACCCCGCGCGTCACCAGATCGTCGACCAACACGCCCATGTAGGCATCCGCGCGCGAGACATGGAAAGGGACCGAGCCACCACCTGCCAGCAAAGCCGCGTTGATACCGGCGACGACTCCTTGTGCCGCCGCTTCCTCATATCCGGTCGTGCCATTGATCTGCCCTGCCAGAAACAATCCTGGCAACCGCTTGACCCCCAGCCCCGCGCCGAGTTCCCGCGGATCGACATAGTCATATTCGATGGCATAGCCGGGGCGCTGGACAACGACCCGCTCGAGCCCGGGAATGGTCTTGAGAAACGCTTCCTGTACATCCGCGGGCAAGGATGTCGAAACGCCGTTCGGATAGACGGTCGCGTCGTCGAGCCCTTCCGGCTCGAGAAAAATCTGGTGCGAAGTCCGATCGGCGAAACGCACGACCTTATCTTCGATCGACGGACAGTAGCGGGGCCCCGTGCTGGCGATTTGACCCGAATACATCGGCGACCGGCTGAGATTGGCCTCGATAATGGCGTGGGTTGCGGCCGTGGTCGCCGTGATCCCGCATTTGATCTGGGGTGTGATGATCCCGGTCGTGAGGGCGGAAAATGGCACCGGTGGATCATCGCCGGCCTGCATCTCGAGCCCGGTCCAATCTATAGTCCGGCCATCAAGTCGCGCGGGGGTGCCCGTCTTGAGCCGGCCCATCGCCAGTCCTAGGCCATAAAGCCGCTTCGACAATGCGATCGCCGGGGCCTCTCCAGTGCGTCCCGCTGGAATGCGGAGCTCGCCGATGTGGACGACTCCATCGAGAAAGGTGCCGGTCGTCAGCACGACCGCGCCGGCCCGGATTTGACGGCCATCGGCGAGTACGACACCTGCAAGCCGGACCATGCCGGTGGCGGCATCCCTGTCGACAATCAGATCGTCGACCCCGCCTTCGACCACATCCAATCCAGCCGTCTCTCGAACTGCTTGCTGCATGGCGTCGCGAAAGAGTTTGCGGTCAACCTGGGCGCGGGGACCCTGGACCGCTGGTCCCTTCGAGCGATTGAGCAGCCGGAACTGGATGCCGGCCGCGTCCGCTACTCGACCCATCAGCCCGTCGAAGGCATCGACTTCACGCACCAGATGACCCTTGCCGAGGCCACCGATGGCAGGGTTGCAGGACATCTCGCCCACCGTCGCGAAACGGTGCGTGATCAGCGCCGTTCGCGCGCCCATGCGGGCTGCGACGGCCGCGGCCTCGCATCCGGCGTGGCCCCCGCCGACGACGATCACATCGAATCTGGTGCTGGTGGTCATTCCCAAGCGGCTCTGCCCTGTTGGTTTGCATGCGGCGTCGAAGCCACCAAAATAGGGGACAAGAAGGCCGTTGGCCAGGGTCGCAGGATTTGGCTTCGCTGCTTTTCGGTTTCACGTGAAACGGATCGACTGTCACGCAAGGGGGGTAAGCCCGGACCGTTCGCTCACTTCCCGATACAGAACCGGCCGAAGACATGATCGAGAACGTCCTCGACATCGACGCGCCCCGTGATGCGGCCAAGCGCCAGGACTGCGATCCGAAGGTCCTCGGCCCTCAGTTCAGCCTCGTCGAGATTGCCTGCCAGAAACCGTCCAAGCGCCCCGTGACAGGCTTCGAGCTGCGTGCGGTGCCTAGCCTGGGTCAATGCCGGCGCCTCGACGGCACCGATGCACCTTGAAGCCTTGCTGGCGATGAGCTTCTCGAGCTGGTCGATCCCCTGCCCCGTCACGGCCGAAACGTGGACGTCGGGATCTCCCACAAACTCCGAAGCGTCTGCTCCCTGCCCTCCATTGCGCGCGAGAAGATCCGCCTTGGTCAAGACGACAAGCATTTCGCACGTCGGGAATTCCTGGGTGTCGAACAGGCGTGCTGCACTCTGAGAGCTTTTTCCGCCGCTACGTTCCGCCCCATTCACGACCCACAGCACCAGGTCCGCGCGCCGGGCCCGATCGCGTGTCCGCCGCATGCCCTCCATTTCAACCGCAGCCCCGATCTCCCTAAGCCCCGCGGTATCCGCGAGGACCACCGGTATGCCGCCGAGATCGAGCCGCACTTCGATAATGTCCCGTGTGGTGCCCGCCTCGGGCGATACGATGGCCGCATCCCGCTGGGCAAGTGCGTTGAACAGGCTCGACTTACCTGCGTTGGGCGCACCGACCAGCGCCACTTGAAATCCTTCGCGGAGTATTTCGCCCCGACGACCGTTGTCGAGATGCGCCGCAATCACCTGTCGGAGCTCCTCGACAACGACACGGGCACGGCCGACAGCATCTGCGAACACGTCACGTTCATCGGAAAAGTCGATCGCCGCTTCGACCAGTGCCGACGCTGCGATCAGCGACGATCGCCAACTATCGTAAAGCCTCGCCAGTACGCCGGCGGCCTGCCTTAGGGCCTGCCGACGCTGCGCTTCCGTCTCTGCATCGACCAGATCGGCGAGACCCTCGGCTGCGGTAAGATCGATCTTGCCATTCTCGAAGGCGCGGCGGGCGAATTCTCCTGGTTCAGCCAGCCTGCAGGCCGGAAAGGAAGCCAGTGCGGCGAGCATCGCAGCGACGACTGCGCGGCCGCCATGGATCTGGAATTCAGCGACGTCTTCACCGGTCTGGCTACCCGGACCTGGGAAGAACAGCACGAGGGCCTGGTCGATGATATCGCCCGTGCCCGGCGCACGGACCTTGCGCAATTCGGCGATTCGGGGCTGCGGCACTGGTGACGCCATCGAAATCAGTATCGCGGGGGCGCCCGGACCTGAAACACGGATCACAGCCACACCGGCACGGCCTTGACCACTCGATAGGGCGAAGATCGTCGCGCGACGATGTTCATACTGATGTTGTTGATCGTCCACGTCGTGTGCCTCGCCTGCCGGGCAAATGGGGGTTCCGCGTCCAACATGTGCTTCCAGTCGCACCACACCCCAATGCGGATGTCGGAACAATGAGGAACACGGTCAACGTCACGATTCTAGTATCTAGTATGATGGAGATTTCGAAGTCCGCTCGCGTTGGAACTGCTCGAAAAAAGTGGACCTCGGACACATCACACCAGCTTGGCGTGACAACGGCACTTGAAGCCTCGATGCTGTCGTCACGGGTGTTCTTGGCTTGGCCCCTGTTGGCGACCACCGAACGCCAAACAACGGCCCTGCCATGCCGTCGGAGATGCAGCCTTTACCATGCTGAACGGTCCTACACATTTTTGACTTGGATACTTTCCCTGGCCTGTGCTCATTTGCTTGAGTTTGTCGAGGAGTTGACCATGCGTTCCGTGAAAGTGGCGACGCGGTACCTCTATGCGCCCATGATGCTGCTTGGGATGAACGGTGCCGGATACTACATCGTTGCAACTGGCCTGAGCTATGCGTGGCTACTACTGGTGCTGGTTGCTGCGATCGGGACAGCATTTGCCGCCGAACGCGTGTTGCCCACACACGATGAGTGGAACCACTCCCACGGCGACGACACGGCCAATTTCTGGCACGCGGCCGTCTACGAGACATCCGCCATGAGCGGCGTCGTGCTCTTGCCGCTGATCGCCTGGCTGGTGCCGTGGGACGGGATCTGGCCGCACGGCTGGCCGCTGGTCATTCAGGTACTACTGGCGATCGTGGTTGCCGATTTCGCGTTCACGATGGTCCACTACTGGAGCCACAAGCTGCCGCTGCTGTGGCGGCTGCACGCGGTGCACCACGGCGTCCCGCGCATGTACGGGTTCAATGGATTAGTGCGCCACCCGCTGCATCAGTCGATCGACATGTTCATCGGAACACTGCCGCTGGCGCTCGCCGGAATGCCGGCGGATGTGGCGCTTCTGCTGGGCCTCGCAATTTCAATCCAACTTATCGTGCAGCATTCCAACGTCGACTACGAACTCGGGCCGTTCCGCAATGCCATGTCGATCGGGCGCCTTCATCACTTGCACCACGTCAACTGGGGCAAGGAGGGCGACTGCAACTTCGGCCTGTTCACGACGGTGTGGGACCACATGCTCGGCACCTTTCAAGCGGAGCCGTCGCGCGAGATCAAAGCCACCGACCTCGGCGTCGACGACGTACCCGAGTTCCCCAAGTCCTATTGGCAGCAGTTGGTGTTCCCGTTCGTGTATGAGCCGGGTAAGGGGGTGAAGTCGGCACAAGCCAAGCTGCCGCCATCCTCGGCACCATCAAACAACCATCTCCACCCTGCTGAATAAAGCGCGGGCGCACACTCACCGCCCTCGACAATTCAGTGGCCGGGTCGGGCGCGGAGAACTAAACAATTGGGGGGGCGTATGAAGCTGGGCGAGACGCAACCAATCGGCCGTGGGCATCATACAATTCCGGAGGCAATAGATGCCTTTCCAGCCGACCAGGGGTTAACGTGTAGCTCGGATTAAGACTTCGTGCGTGGCCGTGCCGCCCCGGCGGGGCGACCACAAAAATCTGCTTCATAGGGAATTTGTATTTGACCAAGTTCAGTGCTGGTGCCAAGTCGCTATCGGCTGTGATTAAGATCATCCTGTCATATCGTTCCTCGAAAGCATCGAAGACAATCCGAGACGCGATGTGGACGTCCGTTTCCTTCTCCTCATGTTGAGTCCAAGTCGCGCCGCAGTTCCTGCACTTCTGCGCCTTGCTTTTAAAGTGCCCCATGATGCAATTCACACCAGCATGCTCCAGGGCCTTCACATACTCAATATGCCGCTTGTGAGCTTCGCGCCATGTCGCGAAAGCAGAGAAGTAGTTTACCCCTTCTAGTACCTCGCCCTGTCGAGCGAAGCTCTCGCAGAGTGTCCACAAATTTAGCCATTTGAGATGTGGTCGACGGGCTGTTGCAGACGCGGGCCTCCGGGGGTCCGGTTTACCGATATCGTCTATAGCGTGATAGAGATTGAACCCATCGATGTAGGCTATGATTCGCATCCGGACATATTATCACTTAAACAAATAAAAAGGCCGTAGCTTTCGCTACGACCTATCCTCCGGGCGCACCCGGCGGGAGTGAACCAGTTCAAGATAGCGAATCGACTCGGTGTTTGCAAGTGTCAACGGGCAAATTTACTTCGATGGTTCTAGGTAGTCACCAACAGGCAACATATTGACTCTGCAACATTTTGTTTAGACTTCGGCTGAGAGAATTCGCCTCGCCTC
>PEQZ01000036.1 GCA_002928395.1 Hyphomicrobium sp. | reverse complement strand
CCCATCACGATGATGGCAGCGAGGGCGACCGGGACAAGGGTCCACCCGCTGTATCCGCCGGCCACGATGGCCTGCTCCGCCCACAGCGCGACGGCGAGCGTCGTTACGATGACCAGCCAGTTGAACGCGAGGTAGGACCAATTGGTCGAATTGTCCCTGAGCTTCAGCGCCTCGAGTTCGGCGGGGGTGATGCGGGATGGTCGCGACGGCTTGTCGAGTGGCGGTAACGCTGCCGCTCCTGACGCAATGTCCACGATTTCGATGCTCCGGTGCTCGGCTGGAACTGAGTGTCCGAATTCAGTCGGTTCACGCCCTGACTAATGCGGTGCAGCATGAAGGGTGTCGTACATCGCTGAGGACCGGCTGTCGAATCCACGTGTGAAATCACCCATTCAAATCATTGCGATGGATGGCCGCGCTCGGAACTTGCACGCACATTGCGCACGGCTTTGCTTCATGTCGCCATCTGCATGACGTGTGCAACGGCGTTGAAAACAACTTCCGCGCGCGCCTGTGCTGTCAGCTCCACCGCCGATTGCTCCACATCCATTGCTCCGGATGCTCGCGCACCCAGACCTCGAACTGGGCCTGCATCTCGGTCATCACGGTCTTCACGTCGTCCGACTGGTTCGCCGTTCGCGGCACCCGCAACTCTTTGAGTTCAATCTCGAAATTCGTGCCCATGCCGACCCGGACGCAGCGCGCCAGCCAGATCCGCGCACCGACGCGGCGGGCGATCATTGCCGCAATCGCCTGTGTTTTCGCGGGCTTTCCGAAGAACGGTACCGGGATACCGGTGTGGTCGAACAGGTCGCACACGATGCCGAGCCGCCCGCCCTTGCGGACATAGTCGGTAATCAGACGAGCGGTTTTTTGGGTCTCGCCGTGGTCGCCCTCGACCTTGCCGCGGCCGAACAACCCCCCAGGATAGAGATCCTTCCTCTGGTCCCGGAGAAACTGGTCGACATAGGGGTTGTTGACCGAACGATAGACCGCCGCCGGGTTCGCCCCGGCCAGCGTGAGTGGCCAGATCGCGAGCTCGTAATTGCCCATGTGCAGCGACACCCCGACTGCCGGCCCGAGTTTGTTGCGGTAGCGCGCGAACACCTCGGCGTTGACGATCTTGATGCGATCCGGCTCGCGGATGATGCGGTCGAGCTGCATGGTTTCAGCCATCACGCGGCCCAGGTTTTCCCAGTGCGCGCGCGCTAGGGCGATCCGCTCTGTGTCGGTCTTTTCGGGAAACGCGATGGCGAGATTGGCGAGCGCGCGCGCATGTCTCTTCGCGCTGACCAGCGGCGCCAGCACGCGCCAGCACCATGCCGAGCCGGCCGTCGCCACGTCGAGCGGAAGCGCGCGGACTGCGCCCACCACCAGCCTCAGTACAATGTACTCCAGGCGGAATTGAAGGTCGCGCAGTGGGCTGGCGGGTGTCATCTGATGTGGGCTGTCGATGTGTGCTGCAAGCGGGGAAAGCGGGGGCCCGGCGCAGGTGTCGTGGCGCGCGGAGCTGCGGAACGCGTCGGTTATGGCAGCGCCGGACTTGCCCAGCTGGCGGGGTTCACGTCAAGCATTTCAGCGCGGTTATCATACGTGTCGCGCCCCAGGCGGTCCCATTTTCGAGCCGAGGTTCAAAGTGGCGTGCCCACTGATTGTCACCCGGCCGAAGCGGTGGTGAAGGTGGCGGGCGGCCGCATGAGGCGCGGTATCGCACCGGTTGGCTCGAGCCCTTCGCGCACCAGCCTCCGGCGCAGCGGATCGAGCGTCTGCAAAGCGTAGAGCCCGGCGCCCCGCGCCAACTGGACTGGCAGAAGACCGGAGAGCAGGGAACGATTCAAAACATCGACTGTCCACACGCGAGACGTCACGTCGAGCATCCGCGCCGCCGAGTAGCGCTCCAAGACGGCTGGCCCGCCCACGTCGGCGTCGACGCCCGCATCGCCGGCGCACTCGGCGATGGTGGCCGCATCGCGGAGCCCGAGGTTCAAGCCCTGTGCGCCGATCGGGGGGATCACGTGGCCAGATTCGCCGACGAGAGCGACCCGGTGGTCGCCGAACCGGGTGGCGCTCATGCCGGACAGCGGGAACATGGTCCGCCGTCCGATCGTCCCGGCCGAACCCAGCAGCCCCTGCAGCCGGGCTTCAAGCAAGGTGCGGAACGCCGACTCGTCGAGCGACATGAGCCTTTGAGCTTCAGCCGGGCGCTCAACCCAAACGAGGCTGGATGCGAGGCCAGGCAGCGGCACGGTCGTCAGCGGCCCGGATCGCCGGTGCAACTCGGTTGAAATGCCGTGGTGCGGCCTCGTGTGATCGAATGTGCAGGCGACCGCGCTCTGGTCGTAGGACCAGGCCTTCGTGACTATCGCCGACGCTTCCCGGCACAGAGATTTCCGGCCATCGGCGGCAACCACCAGGTCGGCCAGGAGCGTTGACCCATCGTCGAGGGTCAGCGATGCTTTCGCGCCAGTGGTCTCGAGGCGAGCCAGCAGCCGGTCAGGCCGCAGCGTCAGGCCCGGAGCATCCTGGCCCGCCTGCCACAGCGCATCGACCAGCCCGCGATTGGGTACGTTGTACCCGAAGTTATGGCGGCCAGCGTCACGGGCCTCGAAGCGGGCCTCGGGGGCCCGGAACAAGCGGCCGGTATCATCCAGGATGCGGATGGCGACTATGGGCGCGCTCGACGCCTCGACCCGCTTCCAGACTCCAAGGTTCACGAGAAACTGAATCGAGCCTGCAAACAGAGCGGCCGTTCGGCTATCCGCGTGGTCCGGCTTCGGCGCTGGCGCGACCAGCACTGTTTCAATTCCGCTGCGGGCCAGAGCCAATGCCGCCGCCAGTCCTGCTGGACCACCTCCGACAACAGCTGCCCGATAATCTGTTCTCGCGGCCATTTACATGCTCCCCACGCGGCACGAGATGGGACGTCTCATCTGCCCAGGCGCGACCGTCCGTCGGTTGCTGCGCTCAGCCTCTGATGGTTTCTACGGTCGAGACAGGGGCAAGATTGCTGAAACAGGGCAGAAATTTTCAATGATGGTCACCATGGCGCGCCTCGAGCGGCGTTGAAAGTCGCAAATGCCGCATCAATTCGCCATTTCATATTTGCGTCGCAGAAATTGGTAAACGCAGTCACCGCCCGTTGAGGCAGCTGGAGTTCGTGTTTCGGCGCTCCACCCCGCGCTCTACGTCGCCACCTTGGCCAGCGTCGACTTTGCACTTCGACACGGCCATCACGGGCTGCCCATCTTGCGGCGCCGGCTGCGCCGGCTGAAGCGACGCGCTTGCCGCGGGCTTAGCGCTACGCCTGGTCCCGGACCGGAAGGTACTTTATTCATCTGAGGCTGCGACGTCCTCGTCACGAGTGCGGTGATCGGGGACTGCCGCAACAAGGGGCGGCTACGAAAACCGCTTTGGTGTGGCGATGGCGCGATCACCCACTGGCACAAACATCGCTTTGTCATTGCACCATCACGAGACTGGCGCAAAAGGGGGCCGTTCCACGGTCGAGTGTGGCGCTTTCGACGATTGTCGTCTCACTTGGAAAGCCGATCCGGCTTGACTATACTGCGGATCGACAGGGGTTCGTTGTGGCCCGGGGTGTGGCTGCTCGAGATCAAACGCACGCGATGAATATCGAGCGGCGCAGGCATGTCGCGGCATCGTGCTGTGGCGACTGGATGCCGGATTTTCGGTCGCTGACTTGTCATGCCGAGCGGCAGAGGATTGAAATGAGTTGGGAGCGGTACTCGACATGAGGTGCAATCCGTCGCGTTGGCTGTGGGGCTTGATCCCAGTGGCTGTCTGGTCCTGGGTGACTGTTCTCGGCGAACATGGGCGTATCGAAGCCGATCTTCGGCAAAGAGCCGAAGGCGCACTCGCCGGTTCGGGATTAGCCTGGGCCAAATCGAGTTTCAATGGTCGTGACGGGCAGTTGTCGGGGCGCGCCTTGGATGAGGGCGAGCCCGGAAAGGCGGCCGAAATCGCGCGCAGGGTCTGGGGCGTGCGCTTGATCGACAACCGAGCTGATTTGCTCGAGAAGGTCGAAAATTACGTGTGGTCGGCAGCGCTTGCCGATGGCGTGGTCAAGCTCGGTGGCTATGTTCCCAATGAAGCGTTGCGGAAGCAGGTGCTTGCGGCAGTCGGAGCGAACCTCGCCAGCTTGAAGATCGATGACGGTATGAAGCTCGCGCGCGGCGCGCCGCCAAAGGACGCTTGGTTGGGCGGCATCGGCTATGGCTTGAAGCAGCTGGCCGCCCTGAAGCGCGGTGTGGTGGAACTCAACGGCGCGTCGCTTTCGGTCGCTGGTGAGGCGAGGGACTTCCCGTCCTACAAGGGCGTCAAGAAATCCCTTCAGAACCTGCCGCAAGGCGTCAAACTGGTCAGCGACCGGGTGACCGCGCCCGTCGTCGTGCCATACACATGGTCCGCCAAGCTTGCGGCCAGCCAATTGGTGCTCTCCGGCTACGTGCCAAGCGAAAAGCTGCGCGAGGACATCTTCGCGCAGGTCAAAAAGGGCTTCCCGAGGATCGCAATTGTCGATCGCATGGAAATCGCGGATGGGGCTCCCGAAGGCTGGGCAATATTGCGGTTGCCGGGCTCGGCGGCCTCGGCAAACTCCAGGAAGGCACCGTCGAGATCGCAGCGCGCGAGGTCACGCTGTCGGGCAAGGCCGAGGACGAGGCAACGGCCGAACTGGCTCGATCGCTGTTCAAGAAGGACGCGCCCAAAGCATTCAAGCTCGCCGACAACATCAAGTTTGTGAAGCCGACGCTGCCCGTGGCGTCCCCGTTCGTAACCCGCATCGACGCCAAGGGCTCGGTCGTCGAGCTCAGCGGCTCGGTTCCGACAGACGCCGGCCGTGCGGCGATACTCGAGGCCGTGAAGGCCAGGCTTCCGGGCCGGACCGTCAACGACAAGATGCAACTTGCCGCAGGCGCACCCGCCGGCTGGCAGACGTGCTTGGCAGCCGGAGTATCGGGAATCGGACGGCTCGGCGCGGGTTCTGTTCAATTGACGGACGGCCGTGCCGAGGTTGTCGGAGAAGCCGACGACGAGGCACTGGCCCAGGCCGTGACCGGCGAAGTTCGGGCAGCGGCCAGCCGCGCTTGCGAGGCCGATGTCAAGGTGGCGCTGAGAGCCGCCCAGGAACCCAATCTGACATGGCGCGCCGCGCGCAGTATCGACAACGAACTGCTGCTCGAGGGAGATGTCCCCGATGCGGCAACGCGATCCGACCTTTTGGCATCGGCCGCCCGCCATTTTGCAGGCGCCAAGATCACCGATCGCATGACGGTCGCCAACGCCAAGTCGCAGATCTGGGGTGGAGTGGCCGATCTCGGCCTCAAGTCCCTCGCGCGCCTCCGCCGTGGCGAAGTGGTGCTTTCCCGCCAGGACTTGCTGGTGCGAGGCGAGGCAGCCGATACCGCTGCTGCCGCGACCCTGAAAGAGCAGATCGCACGCGACGTAGGCAAAGGCTACACGGGGCGTGATGCCATCGAGGTCCGCACCGACGCCGCCATTTGGGCCGAGGCCGAAGCAAAGAAGAAGGCGGAGGCAGAGCGCATCGCCTTGGATGCCGAAGCCGCTCGAAAGGCGGGCGAAGCCAAGCGTCAAGCCGATGCAGCGGCTCTGAGTGAGAAACAGGCGGCCAACACGGCAGTCGACAACAAGCGCAAGGCCGACGCTCTGCGCTGCCAGACGTTGATCCGGAGCGCCGCGGCCGAGGGCATCATCCAGTTCGAGCGTGCGAAGGCCGATATCGACCGAAAGAGCTTCCCGACGCTCGATCAGCTCACTCGTTTGGCGAACGATTGCCCGGAGTTCAAGATTTCCATCGAGGGCCATACCGACGCCGAGGGCACTGACGAGCGGAACCAGAAATTGTCCGATCGCCGAGCCAAGGCGGTTGCCGATTACCTGGCGAAGGCCGGGGTCCAGCCCGACCGCCTGACGTCGGCCGGCTACGGCGCCGCACGGCCCATCGCACCCAACGACACGGCGGAGAACCGGGCCAAGAACCGTCGCATCGAGTTCGAGGTCAAGGCAAATTGAGCGACGGGCGCTGTCGCGGGCGCCCGGAACACTGCCGCCCTCCGGCGCAATTCGGATCGCGGGAACACAACAAGAGGAGTAACGCGCGATGGACTATTTGTTCGTCAAGCTGTTCTGGTATCTCGTCCCCGCCTTCGTCGGCGGACTTGCCGTAGGATGGATAGCCTGCCGCCCATCAGAGGATTGACCCGCAACTGGGTGTTCGATGGCGATTGGCGATGAGGAGTATGACGGATGAGTATGCTGCTGCTGCAGACGTTTCTGCTGATGTTGACGGCGTTCTTCCTCGGCGCACTCGTCGCCTGTCTGATCAAGTCGACATTCACCGATACGGCCAGAGAGGTCGCCACCGACGCACCGATGCCGCGCGACCTGGCTATGGCTCAGCCCCGGGTGCAGCCCGCTGCTGCTCCGGCCTCCGCTGCGCCGCCGCGGCCGGCACCTGAGCCCGACCGTCCCCGAATGGAGACCGTTGCCCGTCCAGCCGCAGCGCCATCCGCTCCAAGCCCTGAGGCCGAACGGTTCGAGCGCGCGCTCAAAGAGAAGGCCGCAACCGTCACCGCGCCGGTCACCCCGGCAACGTCCAGTCCCGACGTGATGCCAACCCCCGCCGCGAAGGTGATGCCAGCGGTTCCGGCCGCGCCAGCGCCCGTTACTGCAACTCCGGTCACGATCAAACCCGCGGCCCCTGTGCCAGCTTCTGCAGTTGCAGTATCTGTGGAACCGAAGCCGGTCGTCGCGGCACCAGCCGCGCCGGTTGCTCCGGCGGCCTCGCAGCCGCAACCGGCGTCCCCGCTCAGCGGCGCGGCCGGCGTTGGTGCAGCCGCCGCAGCGGCCGCGGCATTGGCATCCACCCAGCTGCGGGTCGAGCCACAGAGGCCGTCGCCACCACCTCCTGGTCCCACGCCGGTGATGCCGGTCGCATCGGGGGCGAGCGGGCAGTCGTCTGTCGCAGCCGAAGTGACCATGCAGCCGGTTGCGTCTCGTGAGGCCGTTGCGCCTCGCGCAGCGACGATGGACGCGCCCGTCACGCAAGCCGTCACAACGGCACCGGCCGCTATTCCGGCCGCGCCGCCCGTCGCCATGCCCGCGCAGGATCTCACGCGCATCCGCTCCATTGATGCCATGATGCAGTCCCGGCTCAACGGGTTCGGAGTCCGGCGCTATGATGAAATCGCGGGCTGGTCAGCGTCCGACGTCAATCGATTCGGCACGGCGCTCGGGATCGGGGGGCGCGTCACGCAGGAAAACTGGATCGAGCAGGCACAGGTGCTGGCCAAGGGCGGAGAGACCGACTTCTCCCGCAAGCATGGCGAGGCCAAACCTGTCGTCTCGAAGCCGACCATGGACGAAGGCGTGCGCGTCGATCCGACGGCCATCGCCAGTCCCAGTGCCAGTGCCAGCCACGCGGCGCCAGCGGTGGCTGCGCAGTCTGTGTCCCAGGCTGCTCCGCTGGAGACCAAGCCGGTCACGGCTGTCGCCACGCCAGGGACATTCACATCTCTGCCGTTCGGCCAAATGGCGCGCGAGCCATCGGCGCCGGGCACAATGCAAGTGCCGGCCGTTGCAATGCCAGCCGCCACGGCTGCCGCGACGTCGCCACCCGCGCCCGCCACGATGGAGTTGCCGCGGGCAGGCGCACAGGCCGCCGCGGCGGCCGCCGCCGCTGCGATCGCCGCCGCCGCCGCCGCATCGAGCCGCAGGTCTGCACCGCCAGCGGCGGCGGTCGACATGCGTGACGACCTGCAACGGATCGCCGGCGTCAATGCCGAAGTCGAGAAACTGCTCAACGTGCAGGGCGTGACGCGGTTCGCCCATATTGCCGCCTGGACCGCGGCCGATACCGAAAGGTTCACGCGGTTGCTGGGCACACCCGGCCGCATCTCGCGCGAGAATTGGATCGAACAGGCGGCGGTGCTTGCCGGCAGCGGCGCTGCTTACACCCGCCGCGACGAAGCCCAGGTGCGGGGCGAGACCGACGCCACCCGGCCGGCGCGGCTGGTGGATGCCATTCGCGAGCGTGAGTCGGCCGCCAAGGCCGTGGATGCCGATCGCGCTGCGCCACGCGCGGGCCTCTCGAACCTGCGCAGCGTCCGGTCGGAAGCCCTGCGCGGTGATCAACCTGCGGTGGCCGCCGGCATCGACGACCTGAAGCGCATTCGCGGTATCGGCGTGCTGATCGAGAAAAAGCTGAATTCGCTGGGCGTCAGTTCGTATGAGCAGGTCGCCAACTGGACCGGCGCGGACATCGATCGGGTCAGCCAGATCCTCGACTTCAAGGGACGCATCGAGCGCGAAAACTGGGTCGAGCAGTCGCGCATTCTGGCTTCGGGTGGCCAGACCGAATTTTCGCGGCGCGTCGACAAGGGCGATGCCTGAGAGGCACGCCGACCAAAGCCAGCGATGCCTGAGAGGCACGCCGAACAAAGCCAGCGATGCCTGACGGGAACGCTGGTGCTGCGTTCAGCCAGCGGACTGTTTGCCGTCCGCGGTCGGCCCAGCATCCGCGAACGCGAGGAACTCCGCGATTGCGGCTTTGCTCCGGGCGTCGCGTAGCAATGGCGCGTGGCCCTCGCCGGCAATGTTCAAGTGCCAGCATCGGGGATGCCGGCGGCGCATTTCGTCGACGGTTTGAGGCGACAGGAGGTCCGAGTTCTCGCCTCTGATCACGAGCAATGGCACCCGCTTTGTCGCCTGAAACTGCGGCCATAGCGCAGGAATGGGACCATCCAGCACGGACAACGATCGTGCGAGCTTCGGGTCATAGCCCGGCGCGGGACGGCTATTGGTTTCGTTATAAAGCTGCCGTGCGATCGGCTCCCAGTCGCTATCGGCCACACTGGTGAACTGATTTTGAAACAGGTCGCGAACGAGCTTTGTGGCATCGGCCCACGTGGCGGGCAACGGTGCACGGCCGACGTAGCCGGCGATCTTGAGCAGACCCTGGGCTTCGATGACCGGGCCGATGTCGTTCAGGACCAATGCGCCGATCGTCGAGGGCTGGGCTGCCGCCATCACCATCGCGATGAGACCGCCCCGCGATGTGCCGATGACCCCCACGTCGTGGATGCCGCAGAACACGAGGAAATCCATGACGTCGAGCATTTCGATCGGAATGGCATAGTTCTTCCAGTCGGGATCGAAATCCGACAACCCGCGGCCGCGATAGTCGATCGTGTAGACGTCGCGCGGAGCGGCGGCATCGGACGACAGATGCACGGCGAGTTCGTGAAAGTCCCGGCCGTTTCGGGTCAGGCCGGGCAGGCAAACCACCGGACGCCGTGGATGGAAGGTTTGGCGCGATTTGGAAGGCGTCGCCGCTGCCGGGTAGCGACGGCCATGGAGGCGGAGCCCGTCTCGTGCCGTGAAGGGAATATCTACGAACCGCGATCCGGGCGTGGACGTGGTCTCGGTCATCGGTCGGTCCCCGCGGCTGATTCGGACTTTGTTGTTGAGCGATGGAATACGCGACAAACGAGCAAATCACCAAGTCACGCGCAGAGGACGGGTGATCAGTTGTTGGCCGACGCCGGGTCCGGCTGCGGTGCCGCAGCACGTCCGGCCGCAGGCGCGGTCGCGGGTGGCGGCAGCGGCAACTGGTCCGCATCGGCCCGAAGCTTGGCGCGCATCAGATCCTCTTCGAGCCTGAGCGCGGTTTTGGTCTCACCCAGTCGCGACCGATAGATCTGGACGTTGGACAGCACCTTGGCCACGTACTCGCGGGTTTCCTGGAACGGGATGCGCTCGATCCAATCGATCACGTCGACCTTGGGGTCTCGCGGGTCGCCGAACTGGCGGATCCACTGGCGCGCGCGGCCCGGCCCGGCATTGTAGCCCGCGATGCCGAGGACGTAGGAGCCCTGGAATTCGCCCATGCGGTCGGCGATGTAGGCCGACGCGATCGAGGTGTTGTAGGACATGTCGGTCAGCAGACGCGGGATGTCGCACGGGATCTTGTAGTCACGGCAGACGTGCTTGGCGGTGATCGGCATCACCTGCAACAAGCCGCGCGCGCCCGCGCCTGAAACCGTGCTCGAGTTGAATTCGCTTTCCTGGCGCGCAATGGCGAGCAGAAGCGCGGCTTCCGGCGGCTGACGGAGCGCGGTGTAGGACGGAAACGGATGAACAGGGTAGGCGTAGGTCAAAAGGTTCTGGCCGCGCGCAACCGCGCTCTTTGCGATGCGCACGGCGCCTTGCGTATCACCGAGGGCTTCCGCAAGGTGGGCGACCATGCCAACCTCGGCTTCGCTCTCCGAAATCGACCTGAGTTGGTTCAGGAAGCCGCGCACGATTCCGACATCGAGGCCGGACTTGCGCGCGATCACGGCGGCCTTGACGGCATCGAGACTATTGAAACGGTTGATCTGGTCGGCGGTCGGCAGGGTCGGCGGCTTCAATTCGATCGCGCGGCGGCCGGGCTCTAGGCGCTGACGTGCCAGCTGGCCGTGGAACGTGTCCGTCTCGGACGCTGCGCGGCGCCAGAAGTCCTGGGCCTTCGATCGGTCACCTTGAGCGTCTGCGATCCGGCCGAGCCAGTAGTCCGCCTTGGCGCGGCTCAAGGGACCGTCTGCGGCCTTGCGGGCGTCGGTGAAATGGCGCTCGGCGGATGCGGGGTCCCTCAGGAAGCGGAACGCCAGCCAGCCGGCCATGAACGTCTGTTCTTTGAGTGGATTGACCGACAGCGGGCCGGCCGCATGGACGAGGTCGTAGGCGAGCTTCGGCTTGCCGGCGTCGAGCGCTTCGTAGGCGTTTGCGCGGCGTTCGTCCCACCAGTCGTCGGGGCTGACGATCTTGGCCGCATCGGTCGGTGCGCCAAGCATCAACTTGACCGCTTCGTCGTTCTGATTATTGCGGCGGGCAAGCTGGATACGGCTGAGAACCAGACCCCAATCCGTGTCGGCCTCGGCGGGGAGGGAATCGATCAGCTTACGCGCATCGGCGGAGCGGAGGTACACGGCGAGCCGCGCATTGGCCTTCTTCTGCGCGGCGGCGCCGAGGAGAGGGATCAGCCGGCGGACGAATGCCGCTTTATCATTGCGCTCTGCGGTCCAGCGGATGTCGTCCATCAACAGCCGGTCGAGCTTCCATTTGTGGTCGGCCTCGGTGAGCAGGGGCTTGAACCGGTCGAGAAAGCCTTGTTCGAGGGTGGCGGGGATCGTGGTGTCGCGCCATGCGCGTGCGGCCAGCGCCTGGGCCTTGGCGCTATCGCCGTCGGCCAAAAAGGCCGATGCCAGCGCGGCCATGCCGACGCCGGTCTTGGGCTCGGTCTTGCTGAACTGCGCCTTGATCGCCGAACTTGCGCCACCGCCGATGAACAGCGCCTCCTCGAACCGCTGGTTGAGCAGCGAGCGGTCGGCCCAGGCCGGATTGGCGTCGAGGAACGCGCGGAATTGGGCGGGCTCGCCATAGCCGCTACGCAGCCGGTACCACTCGATGAGCTTGCGCCCGACCGGGTCGGTCACCTGTGCCTGGATATCCGAACTCTGTTGTAGGTTGCGGGCGGAGATCGCCGCGAAAGCGTCGCGGATGCGAGCGGCATCCTCCACCGGGATGCTGGTCGCGCGCGCGGCCGCGATGGCCTTATCCAAGGCCGTCACATACTCCGCTTCGTCAGGGGTCGCGGCCGTGGGGCGGGCCAGCGGCGTTCCTTTGAGAGGGTCGCTGGCCTTGGGTGCGCCAATTTTGGCCTTGGCGGCAGCGTCCTTGCCCGTCGAGGCGGCGGCGAGTTTGGCGGCGGGTGCTTCGGCTGCCCACGCCGGCCGCTGGCCGAGATCCATCGCAATCGCCACCGTCGCGAGAACCGCGATGAATGGGAGCGCAAAAACTCGGCCGCCAGAAGTTGTGCACAGCCGGACCCTGAAAAACGGGTGGCTTGCAGCCCTTGAGCCGACACAATATTGTCCGCCGTCGAGCCGACTGTCGCGAGCGGGTGGTCGAAGTGCTCGTTCCATGGGTTCCCTTTGTCGGCCTCAAAGCCAGCAGTGGGCTGAAGTCTAGCATAACTGGTTCGCCGTTGTGCCCAACAAGCAGTCTGCGCTGCAAGCGTAGCCGGTCCAATGGGGCGGTACCAAGACAGAACGCCGTCAACGTCGAGTTTGGGTAGGTCTTGAGTCCTGACGAGCCCGAAGCAAGCCTGAAGCGAGACAGAGCGAGAGACAGAATGTTCAAGGGCTCATATACGGCTCTCATCACGCCATTCAAGGGCGGGGGCCTCGACGAGGACGCCTTCCGCCGCATCGTGTCCTGGCAAATCGCGGAAGGCACGCACGGTCTGGTGCCGGTGGGTACCACTGGCGAGAGCCCGACGCTGTCGCACGACGAGCACAAGCGTGTGGTCGAACTCTGCATCGAAACCGCGAAGGGCCGCGTCCCGGTGATCGCGGGAGCAGGCTCGAATTCGACCTCCGAGGCCATCGACTTCGCGAGGCACGCCCACAAGGCGGGCGCTGATGCGGTGCTGGTGGTGACGCCCTACTACAACAAGCCGACCCAGGAAGGTCTTTACCAGCACTATAGGGCGATCAACGACGCCGTCGACATTCCGATCATTATCTACAACATTCCTAGTCGTTCGGTGGTCGACATGTCGGTCGCGACCATGGCGCGGCTCTATGAACTCGAGAACATCGTCGGTGTGAAAGATGCGACCGCCAACCTTGCCCGGCCCTCCCAGCAGCGCCTGGCCTGCGGTCCGGACTTCTGCCAGCTGTCGGGCGAGGACGCGACCGCGCTCGGGTTCATGGCGCACGGCGGGCACGGTTGCATTTCGGTCGTCTCCAACATTGTTCCGCGGCTCTCGTCGGATTTCCAGAACGCCTGCCTCGGTGGCGACTTCGCCACGGCTTTGAAGCTGCAGGATCAGCTGATGCCACTGCACGACGTGATGTTCGTCGAAACCAATCCGGGACCGGTCAAGTATGCGGCCTCTCGGCTCGGACTTTGCACCGCTGAGACGCGGTTGCCGATGGTGCCGGTGACCGAGGCGGGAAAGAAGGCGATCGACGCCGTGCTGGTGAAGCTAGGGTTGCATTCGGCGAAGGCTGCCGAGTGACCACGAACCACAGGCGCGCGTGATGGCTGCCAAGAACGACGACGGCCGCAAGGTCGTGGCGGAGAACCGTCGCGCACGCCACGAGTACTTCATCGTCGAGGACCACGAGGCCGGCATCATGTTGACCGGGACCGAGGTCAAATCGCTGCGCAAGGGCCAGTCGAACATCGCCGAGAGCTACGCCTCGATGGAAGAGGGCGCGCTGTGGCTGATCAATTGCTACATCCCGGAGTATCAGCAGGCCGGCCGCTTCTTCCAGCACGATCCGCGGCGCAAGCGGAAGCTGCTGATGAAGGCCGCCGAGATCAAGAAGCTGAAACTCGCCATCGAGCGCAAGGGTATGACGCTGGTGCCACTGGAGCTGTATTTCAACGCCAAGGGTCTCGCGAAGTTGAAACTTGCACTCGCCGAGGGCAAGAAGAATTACGACAAGCGCGAAACCGAGAAGAAACGCGACTGGAACCGCGAGAAGGCGCGCCTGATGCGCGACAAGGGATGACGGGATCGAAGCCTTGGCCGTGGCCTCAGCCGGCGCTCGATCGTGGCGCGTGGCATCTGTCGGTCGGCTTTCCGATGCCCGATGTTGAACTTGCCGCGACGACGGGCGGCACCGAGAGCGTCGGCGCCACGCCGGGCTGGTCGGTGCTGTTCGTCTACCCGTGGACCGGCCGCCCCGGACTTCCGAACCCGCCCGGCTGGGATGACATTCCGGGTGCGCATGGGTCGACGCCCGAAGCCGAGGGATTTCGGGATTCGCATGACAGGTTTGCCGCGCTGGGTGTGACAGTGCGCGGGCTGTCCACTCAGGACCGCGTATATCAGTCCGAGTTCGCCACACGGCTCGGTCTGCCATTCCCGCTTCTGAGCGACGTGGACTTCATTGCGACCGATGCCGCTGATCTGCCGACCTTCTCGACCGGCGGCGTGACCTACCTGAAGCGGCTCACGGTCGTCATGTGGGGTGGCCGGGTGGTGACGCGGTTCTATCCCGTGCACCCGCCCCACACGCACGCGGGCGAGGTGCTGGCGTGGTTAGAGCGTGCGACGGGCGTGGTGTAGTTCGCGTCAGAGCACGCCCTTCTCGGCATCCTCGATCGAGAACCCCATGCGTTCGAGCCCTTCCTCGAGATAGTCCGAGAGCTGCGGCAAGCCGATCAGGTAGCCGGCAATGGCGTTCGTATGCTCGCGGCGCGCGGTCTCGACTGCCTCGTCCAGGTCCTCCGGGTCGAACGTCCCGCGCCCGATCCAGGCGAGCGCCACCAGATGCGCCTGCTCGTCGTCGTTCAAGGCGTCGATGAAACCCGCGAACTCGTCGAGGGTCGGATCGCCCGCGAAGTCCTCGAGTATCGCGCTCGGGTCTTCAGCGGCGTCCCCCTCTTCGGCGGTCGCGTTCCAGGGGCCGACTTTGGCCGCGTATTCGCGTGCCTTGACGATGGCGTGGGCGACCTTCTCGGGTGCGATCTCGAGCGGCATGGGGAGTTTGTCCGCGGGTCACGTGGGCCGGGTCAGGATGACCCGAGCTGGGCGCGGATGGAAGTAAAAACCGCGTGGAACATCGCGGGCGTCAGTCGCCGCGTGTTGGTGTTGTACCGGGAGCAGTGGAAGCTGTCGAACATCACGCGCGAGTGGCCGAGGTCGTGCCGAGCACCGTGTGCAAACGGGTGGGCGGATTGCTTGCGTTCGAGCGCCGCGATGGTCTGTTCATGTGCGACGCGGCCGAGGGCGAGGATGACTTGGACCTTTTGCAGCGACGCGATGCGTGCCACGAGAAATCGTCTGCAAGTTTTGGTCTCCTCAGGGGTCGGCTTGTTTTCAGGTGGAACGCAGCGCACCGCGTTGGTGATCATGCAGTCGCGCAGCGTAAGCCCGTCATCGGGCCGGCCATCGTAGGTGCCTTCGGCAAACCCAAATGAAAGCAGCGTGCTATAGAGTAGCTCGCCGGCATAATCGCCCGTGAAGGGCCGGCCCGTTCGGTTGGCGCCCTTCAGTCCTGGCGCCAGCCCCACAATGAGCAGCCGGGCATCAGACGGTCCGAACGATGGAACGGCACCATTGAACCACGACGGCTCCCGCTGCACGCTGGCCAGACGAAACTCCACGAGCCGGGGGCACTCGCGGCAGTCGAACGGTGGTTCGGCTATGGCTGAATGGCCAGCGCCAGGAGCGGGCGTCACCGCATCGACCTTATGACATCAGACTTCCTCGGGCAGATCATCCTGGTCCTGGAACTGATCGGCACGCACGAATTGCTGCGCGCCGCGTGGTGCGAAAGTTCGGGTCTCACGCTGCGGGCGCGCGGCGGGATCGCGGCCGATCAGCTGCTCGAGGTCGGCAAGGTCGATGAACTGGTCGGCCTGGCGCCGCAGTTCGTCCGCCACCATCGGTGGCTGCGTTTGCAGCGTCGACACGACGCTGACGCGTTTACCCTTCATTTGCAGTGCGGCAACAAGGCTCTTGAAGTCGCCATCACCGGAAAAAATTACGATGTGGTCCATGCTCTCGGCCAAGCGCATCGCATCGACCGTGAGCTCGATATCCATGTTGCCTTTGATCTTGCGACGGCCCGCGCTATCGGTGAATTCCTTGGTCGGCTTCGTGACCATCGTGTAGCCGTTGTAGTCCAGCCAGTCGATCAAAGGACGGATCGAGGAATACTCCTGGTCCTCGATCAGAGCCGTGTAGTATAGTGCGCGCACGAGATGGCCCTTTTGCCGGAAAAGCGCAAGAAGCCGCTTGTAATCGATATCGAAACCTAAGGCTTTCGCGGTCGCGTAAAGATTTGCGCCATCAACGAAGAGAGCAACGCGCTCAGTCTGATAAAAATGCATTTTCTCAATCCTGCTGTATATCTCTATGCGGCTGATCCGGCAATCCGAACCCGCAACCGAAACCGCTTGTGACGTTAAGTCTGCCGGCGACGCCTTGGTCGCCGTTGCAACTGGAGTCAGAGTCACTGAACCAGTTTGACCAGTTAGCTACTCCCGCTTGGCGCGAGCTAGAGTCCGGAATTGGATAACAGTCTATTCAAAATACCGCGATGTGCAATTTACATCATCTTAACATAGACTTACGCGTTCACGTCTCAGATATGAAACGCTTGGCCGCGGGGCTCGAGAGCGCAATCCTGACGACTGATGGCGGCCGACAGGTCGACGTATGGTGTCATCGAGCGCAGGTGCGCGGCCGCTCGGAGCATGTCCGGGCCATGCGTCGATGACGACAGCGCAGCGCTCCCCCTTAGAAGTCCAAGTCCCGACGCGCCCGCCCGGGCAGGTCATCTGGGATGCCATTCGGTCCTTGATCCAGCCACTGATCCGTGGCAATCAGAGGGTCCCAGGGAGGCATGCCCGCTTCCGCTGACGCGGTTTCTGTAGCTACTCTGTTGCTACGTTGCGGCAATGGCCGGGTGTTCGCCTCCGCTTTTTCCATCATGACTCGTAACTGAGAGGGCGCTCAACGAATGGCACGCGTGACCGTCGAAGACTGCGTCGACAAGGTTCCGAATCGTTTCGAGCTGGTTCTGCTGGCGGCCCATCGTGCCCGTGCGATCGCGAACGGTAGTGCTGTCACGATCGACCCCGATAATGACAAGAACCCCGTGATCGCGCTGCGCGAACTCGCCGAGAAGACGGTGCCCGCCGACGACATGCGCGAGGGCCTCATCCACTCGATCCAGAAAAACGTCGAGGTGGACGAACCCGAGGCCGCCGCGGCTCCTGTTCTGGCACATGATCGGCGGGGTCCGATGCTGGGCCGGGACGATCAATCAAGCGACACGGTCGTTGATCACATGACCGAAGAGCAGTTGCTGCGTGGCCTCGAAAGCATGACGCCGTCCGAGCCGTCGTCGAGCGGCGGCGGCCCCCGCGATCGTGACCGCGATCGTGGCCGTTGACGCTTGATGCCGCTGGTTCACCGCTGAGCCAGACGTTAGGCTGTCTGGGCATTCCGCGTGGTCGGCGATTGGCGTCGGCAGCTGCGTGCGCTCGCAGTTGCGGTTCGAGGAGCAAGGCGCGCCATGATGCGCCAATACGAGTTGGTCGAACGTGTCCAGAAATACGATCCGGAGGCTGACGAAGCTCTGCTGAACCGGGCCTACGTCTATGCCATGAAGGCGCATGGGCACCAGAAGCGGGCTTCGGGCGATCCGTACTTCTCTCATCCGCTCGAAGTCGCGGCCATCCTGACCGAGCTCAGGCTCGATGACGCCACCATCGCCACGGCGCTGCTGCATGACGTCATTGAAGACACCGACGCCACCAAGGCGGAAATCGATCAGCTGTTCGGTGCCGAGATCGGCGCACTGGTCGAGGGCCTGACCAAAATCAAAAAGCTGGATCTCGTCTCGAAAAAGGCCGAGCAGGCAGAAAACTTTCGCAAACTGCTCGTCGCCATCTCCAGCGATATCCGGGTGCTTCTGGTGAAGCTTGCCGATCGTCTGCACAACATGCGGACGCTCGAGCACATGAGGTCGGACAAGCGCGAACGCGTTTCCCAGGAAACACTTGATATCTATGCACCGCTGGCAGGCCGCATGGGCATGCAGGCGCTGCGCGAAGAGCTCGAGGACCACGCTTTCCGCTGGCTCCATCCGGACGCCTATGCGGCCGTCGGCGACAAGCTGGCCGAGATCAGGGCGCGGAACCACGGGCTTGTGGTGGAGATCGGCCGCGCGCTCGAGGCCAAGCTTGGCGAGGTCGGCATCCAGGCCGAGGTGAGAGGCCGTGAAAAGAAGCCTTACGCGATCTGGAGCAAGATGGCGAACAAGCAGATCAGCCTCGAGCAGCTGTCGGATATCTATGCCTTCCGCGTCATTGTCGGCAGCATCGACGACTGCTACCGCGTACTCGGCGTCGCCCACACCACGTGGCGGACTGTTCCCGGCCGTTTCAAGGACTACATTTCGACGCCGAAGCAGAACAACTACCAGTCCGTCCACACCACCGTCGTCGGCCCTCGCCATCAGCGCGTCGAATTGCAGATCCGCACCAAGTCGATGCACCGTGTGGCAGAGTACGGCGTGGCGGCGCACGCCCTGTACAAGGACCATGTGTCCACGCCGCAAAATGGCAAGGCTTCACCGGCCGCGAGCAATGGTGATGATCGCGGGCCCTATGCTTGGCTTCGTCATATGGTCGAGGCGTTGCTCGACGGCTCCAATCCTGAGGAGTTTCTCGAGCATACCAAGCTCGAACTGTTCCAGGATCAGGTGTTCTGTTTCACCCCCAAGGGCCGATTGATCGCCTTGCCGCGCAACGCCACCCCGCTCGATTTTGCCTATGCGGTGCATACCGATATCGGCAACGCCGCCGTCGGCGCTTTCCTCAATGGCCGCCATGTGCCGATCGATACGCGGCTTCGGAATGGCGACGAGGTCGAAATCCAAACCTCGAAAACCCATGCCCCGCCGGCGGCCTGGGAGGGGTTTGCGGTCACCGGCCGGGCGCGGAGCGCGATCCGGCGGGCGGCTCGCGATGCCGTAAGGCGCCAATACGCCGAGCTGGGTCGGCGGCTTCTGACCGTGGCGTTCGAGCGGGTCGGGGCCGACTACAGTGACGAGAAACTGAAGCGCGTGCTATCGCGGATTGGGCAACGAACCGTCGATGACGCCTTGGCCGCGGTCGCGCGCGACGAACTGCCCATCAACGACGTCGTGAAAGCCGTGGCGCCGGAGCAGAGCCTGCCCGAGCCGGCAACGCTGAACAGCCGACCGAAATATCGCTTCGATCACGCCCGCGGCCAGGATGGATGGTTCAATCTTGGAAAGGGGCTCGGGCTCAAGTTCCGTGTCGACGGCACCGTGGACGACGAGGGCGCAATGCCGGGCGGGGTGCCGATCCGGGGGTGGCGCAACGACGTGCCGGTGTCGTTCGAAGAGGGGGGAGCGGTTCCGGGCGACCGGATCGTCGGGGTTCTGACCCCTGGTCAGGGCATTCGAATCTTCCAGATCCACTCGCCGCGGCTCAAGGAGCAAGAGCAGGCCCGGTGGATCGACGTGACCTGGGACATCGATCCCGAGCGGCCCGAGCGGTTCCCGGCCCATCTTCGCGTCACCGCCTTGAACGAGCCGGGGACACTGGCTGAGATCGCTCGTGTGATCGGCGAGACCGACGGCAACATCGACAACCTGAGAATGGTTCGCCGGGCAGCCGATTTCACGGAAATGTATCTCGAAGTCGAGGTCTGGGATCTCGAGCACTTGAATAGGATCATCGGCGGGTTAAAATCCAAGACATCGGTCGCACTTGTCGAACGGGTGTTCGGCTGAGCCAACCTCATTTGCGGCCCGATTGCCGCGAACAGGCTCGTCGTGGCCTACAAAGCGGTTCGGTCTGGCCGAACGCAGCGGCGAACGGACCAACCCCGGGCCGCGCTGCCGCTGGAAGGCGCCACAGCTAGGGATCAAAAGCGCACGATGTCAGCCCGCCCCATGACAACGCAGCCGATACTCGGACACTTGAGGCTCGGCGTGAACATCGACCACGTCGCCACCCTGCGCAATGCGCGGGGCGGGCGCCACCCGGACCCCTTGCGGGCCGCTCATTTGGCAGTCGAGGCTGGCGCCGATGGCATCACCGCCCACTTGCGGGAGGACCGTCGGCACATCTCGGATACCGATATCACGCGTTTGAAATCGGAACTGACGCGGCCGCTCAACCTTGAAATGGCGGCGACAGACGAGATGCTGGCGATTGCCTTGAAGCACGTGCCGAATGCCTGTTGTCTGGTGCCGGAGCGACGCGAGGAGCGCACGACTGAGGGCGGGCTCGACGTTTCCACCGCGGGACCACATCTCGCGCGGATCATTGGCCTGCTGAAGGACAAGGGGATCAGGGTTTCACTGTTCATCGAGGCGGACGCCAAGGCCATCGAGGCGTCGGCGAGGCTCGGCGCCGATATCGTCGAACTGCATACCGGAGCTTATTGCGAGCGTGCGCTTGATGGCGATGCCACAGGGATGGCGCACGAACTGTCCCGCATCGTGGCCGCCGCGCGCCTGGGCGCCGAAGCCGATCTCGAAGTGCATGCGGGTCATGGGCTGACCTACAACACGGTGGCCGCGGTCGCCCGGCTTCCCCAAGTGGTTGAACTGAACATTGGCCACTTTCTCGTCGGCGAGGCTGTCTTCGGCGGTTTGGATAAGGCCATTCGCCGGATGCGCACAGTGATGGACGGGGCGCGGCTGCCC
>PEQZ01000035.1 GCA_002928395.1 Hyphomicrobium sp. | reverse complement strand
AGAGGGTCAGGGTGAGGGGGTCTTCTCATTTCCCGAGGGTTCGCCAAGTCCCCCCTCACCCGGCGCGGAACTTGATTTTGTGCTTTGTTTCGACTGGTTCGGCCGCGCCGACCTCTCCCCGAGGGGAGAGGCGAGTTCTCGCTTTTTTGCTCATTGTTCGGTGCCATCCGCGTGAACCGGACAGCTGTGGGGCAAATGCCGGAACCATAAGGAACACGAGCAAGGCTATGATGCGCGTGTCGCTTTTGCATCCGACGTTTGGTGTCGAGACCAGCCGCGCGTGGGACCAAACGTCAGATGCGCGACACTCGTGTGATGATTTCGAAGTCCCCTTGTTCGCGCGGCTCCCACGCGGGCGGCTCGCGTTGTTCGGCGACCGGGGCTTCGCGCATCACGCCGAAGACCTGAGGTTCTCGATCGGCGCGCGAAAGTCTGCCAACAACCGTCGGGCCACTGCCCTGTCATTCCAGCGCGCCCTGCCGCATGCCAGCCCCCGCCCCACTTTCTTCCCCTCGACCCCGCTTTCAGGCATAAGGGCGGATTGCAAGCCACCGAAGTGCACACAGCAACCATGTCCACCCTGCCGACCATCGCGATAGCTGGACGCCCCAACGTCGGCAAGTCGACGCTGTTCAACCGCCTGACCGGGCGGCGGACAGCGCTGGTCTCCGATATGCCCGGCCTGACCCGCGACCGCCGGGCCGAGGACGCCGAGATCGGCGGCCACAAGATGATGGTCGTCGACACTGCCGGCCTCGAGGAATCCGACCCCGGCACCATCGCCGCCCGCATGCGCGCCCAGAGCGAGACAGCGATCAGCGAAAGCGACATCGTGCTGTTCGTGATCGATGCCCGTGCCGGCGTCACTCCGTCCGATCAGGCCTTCGCGCGCATCATCCGCACCTCGGGCAAGCGCGTCATCCTGGTCGTCAACAAGTGCGAGGGCCGTGCCGGCGAGAGCGGCTTTTACGAGGCCTACGGCCTTGGCCTCGGCGAACCGGTCGCCATCTCGGCCGAACACGGCGAAGGTCTCGGCGATCTCGAGACCGAGATCCTGAACCGCCTCGACATGCTCGAAGCGCCCTATTCGGATGGGGACGAGGACGGGGACGATGCCGATGGCGATGGCGATGGCGGCGAGGCCGTGGACATCGATCCTGCCAAGCCGATCCGCGTCGCCATTGTCGGGCGGCCCAATGCCGGAAAGTCCACGCTCGTCAACGCGTTGATCGGCGAGGACCGCATGATCACGGGTCCCGAGCCGGGCCTCACGCGCGACAGCATCGCCACCGAACTCGAGGTTTCAGGCCGCCGCATCAAGCTGTTCGACACCGCTGGGCTGAGACGCAAGGCGCGCATCACCGAACTGGCCGAGAAGCTGGCGGCCAGCGACGCCATCCGCGCCATAAACTTCGCCGAGGTCGTGGTGCTGCTGATCGATGCCGAACACCCGCTCGAACATCAGGACCTCACCATTGCCGGCTTCGTCGCCGACGAAGGCCGCGCGTTGGTCGTCGCGGTCAACAAATGGGATCTCGTCCAGGACAAACAGAAGGTGCAGCGCGAAATCCGCGAACTGGTCACCGAAAAGATGGACGCGGTCGTCGGCGTGCCGCTCGTCATGATCTCGGCCATCGCCGAGCGCGGGCTCGACAAGCTGTGGGACGCGGTGTTCTCGGCCCACGCCGCCTGGAACAAGCGACTGTCGACCTCCGAGCTCAACCGCTGGCTCGAAGAAGCGCTGGCGCGGCATTCGCCGCCCGCGGCATCGGGCCGGCGCATCAAGCTCCGCTACATTACGCAGCCATCGGCGCGGCCGCCGACCTTCGTCACGTTCTGTTCCAAGCCCGAAGATCTGCCACGATCCTACGTCCGCTACCTCACGAACAGTTTACGCGAAGCGTTCGACTTAAATGGCGTGCCTATCCGGTTCAACTTGCGCAAAAGTGCGAACCCGTTCGAGAAGCGGCGAAAGCGCGGCAGCGTGTCGTGATCCGACAGGCGCGGACGGCTTCGGGTATTCAGAGGCCCGACCCTGGGCCGCCTCGTCCCAACCGCTGGCCTCGCCATGAAGTTGCCGCTAAGTTCCCGACACCAATCAATCTGCTCAATTCGGCCTATAGTTAAGACAAGGCAGGGACAATCAAATGTTCAAATCGAAGCTCACGTCGGCCAAGCATGCGGTCCACGGCGCCTCCGCGGCAATCGCGATCATCGGCGCCTTGGCCGTGTTGCCGGTTTCGGCCCATGCGCAAAGCGCGGCGGTGCGCTCTGCCTGCGCCAGCGACTATGGACGCTTTTGCCCCTCCTATGCGGTCGGCAGCCCACAGCTGCGCAGTTGCATGCGCGGCATCGGCAAGCGACTGTCGCCCGGCTGCATCGACGCACTGGTCGACTCGGGCGAACTCTCGCGCAAGGAAATCAACCGTCGTCGCTGACGTCGCAGCTCGCCCGCGACGCAACGCAGCGGCAAAAAAAGGGCGAACGCTGCAAGGTCCCTGCCGACGATCCAGGCGACTGTCGGCCTCTGATCACAGCGGCCTCTGATCAGAGCGGGCGGGGATCACACCGGGCGCGGATCACACCGGGCGCGGATCACACCGGGCGCGGATCACAGGGGTCGGGGATCACAGCGGGCGGGAGGCGGCAGCGAACCCGAAGATGCCACCACACTCACCGCCCGCACAGGCAGCCGCCATTCGAGATGGCGCCGCTCCGGACGGCGAGATATAATCGTCTTCCGCCGGTATGCAAGGGCGTACATCGCCGTTGCTTGATTTTTCTGCCAACATGGATGGCCGAGTGAGGATGCGTGAACGACGCCACGCCAGACGTTCTGTTCTACCATCTTGAACATCAGCCGCTGGACAAGGTTCTCCCGAACCTCCTCGAAAAGACGATCGAGCGGGGCTGGCGCGCGGTGGTCCAGGCGGGCTCGGCCGAACGCCTCGAGACGCTCTGTTCCACACTCTGGACCTATCGCGATGAAAGCTTCCTTGCCCATGGCCGCGCGGGCGATGGCCACGCTGCCCATCAGCCGATCTGGCTCACCACCGGCGACGACAACCCCAACGGGGCCGGCGTGCGCTTCATGGTCGACGGCGCAGAGACGACATCCTTCAAAGGATACGTTCGCATCGTGTATCTGTTCGACGGCAGCGACGACGCGGCCCTCGCCCGCGCGCGGGCGCAATGGAAGGCCGTCAAGACCGCGGGCCTCACCGCCACCTATTGGCAGCAGTCTGAAGGCGGCCGCTGGGAAAAGAAGGCCTGACTCCGGCCGTCCAATAACAACAGCGAACCACCCCACATGACCCTTCACGCATGAACTATCGACACGCCTTTCACGCCGGGAATTTTGCCGACGTGCTCAAGCACGCGATCCTTTCGCTGGTGATCGAGCACCTCAAGCAGAAGCCGGCCGCATTCCGCGTGATCGACACGCACGCCGGCAGCGGGGTCTACGATCTCTCCGGCGCGGAGGCGCAGCGCACGGGCGAGTGGCAGACCGGTATCGGGCGGCTTCTGGGCGGCGATCTACCGGACGAGATCGACGATATCTTGAGGCCGTACCTGGATGCCGTTCGCGCCGAGAACCAGGGCAAGGATCCGCAATCGCCCGGCGCGCTCATTCGATATCCTGGGAGCCCTGCCATCGCGCGCCGCCTGCTTCGCCGCGGCGATCAACTCGTCGCCAATGAACTGCATCCCGGCGACACCGCCGCCCTGGCTCGGCATTTCGCCGGCGATCCGCAAACCAAAGTGCTTGCGCTCGACGGTTGGGTCGCGCTCAAGTCGCTGCTGCCGCCCAAAGAGCGGCGCGGGCTCGTACTTGTCGATCCCCCATTCGAGGAACCGGGCGAGTTCCACCGTCTGGTCGATGGTCTGAAAGAAGCCGAACGACGCTTCGAGACCGGCACTTATCTGCTCTGGTACCCGATCAAAGACCCGAAGCGCACCCGGTCGTTTCTCGGCAAGCTCGCCGATCTCGGTTTTCCAAAACTCGCCGTTGCCGAGCTCTTGATCCGCAAGCCGGTCAACCCGGAATTGTTGAACGGTTCGGGTTTGGCGATCCTCAACCCGCCATTTACGCTGGCCCAGAAGCTCGACGTGCTGCTGCCGTTCCTCGCCCGCCGCCTCGGTCCGGGCCCGGGCGCGACAGGCGAATTCCGGCAACTCTCCGGCACACGCTGATTGATCGGATTGCCGGCAACTCCCCTGCTTCCATCGTCGTCTCATTGACATGCGGATTTCGGATACTGAGCCAGGTTCGGCGAGGGGGTTTCGCACCCGTGCGGCGCACGCAATTCGACGCACGGGGACGAGCATTCGGGAGCGCACACGATTATGCGGCAGACAGGGACGGTAAAATTCTTCAACAACGAGAAGGGCTTCGGCTTCATTGCGCCCGACGACGGCAGCAACGACGTGTTTGTCCACGTCTCCGCCTTGGAACGCTCAGGCATGTCCAGCTTGGTGGAGGGCGCCCGCGTCACGTTCGACACCGAGCCCGACAAGCGCGGCAAAGGTCCAAAAGCAGTCGACCTTCAGCCCGCGAAGTAAACCGACCGTCACGCCTTGCGCGGGCCTCGCCCCTCGCGCAACTGCGTTGGAGCCTCGTGTTCCGGTTTCTACATTCGCGTCCCGTCGTTGAGCGCTTCAGAGCCGATGTCTGAGCCATGAGAAAACGCGAGAAACACCATCATTCCGAGGGAGATTTTGCATCTGAGGATTGGTGGCGAGCCCAGCGGCGAGAAGGGCAATCGTCAGAAGCGCTAAACGAGTCACCAGTGGGCCACTTCGGCAACGAATTCGCCAGCCGAATCGACAAAAATGGTATGCCCCCGGTGGGCAGCCGCAGCGTTTGGGGGCAAACTCACGCTGGCGGTTGTTCGTTTCCGGTTCAAGGAGATAGTCCTGATGATCCAACTCAAGCGTTGCGGCATCGCATTCGCCGCTGTCGCAGTCATTGCAACGACGAGTGCAGGTGGCGCGATTGGCGCTGACAAGAAGGCCAAGGCGTCATCGAACTGCGTGATCAAGGCGGCCGAAGGCACCGGCACAGACACGGAAAGCGCCAAATTCCAGGTCGACGAAGCCCTGCTTCAAGCCGTCGACTGGGGCGCATGGGCCGCGTGGATGGCGAGCAAGACCACGCCGGGCTACGACTATGGCAAGCGCACGTACAAGTGCAAGCCGGGCGGTCTGGGCGTAACCTGCGTTGGGCAAGCCAAGATCTGCAAGCTCTGACACCTGACCGCAGAATTCGGCACGCAAGCAGTCGGCGTCCGTTTGTGACCCAGTCGTCCGTTTGTGACTAAGAGGAGCACACCAATGTCTAATTCGTTCAAAATCGCGATCGCGGCAGCGGTCGCTATGGCCGCGGCAAGTGCGGCTACCGGTGCGGCCGTTGCCAAGGCGGCGGCGAAATCGAAATGTGTCATGGCCGGTGGAGAAGCGACCATGATCACCGAGGATCTGGCGAAGTTCATGGCCAATGCGGCCTTGAACAATCAGATCAAGGCCAACAACTGGAAGGCTTCCGGTGCGGTCAAAATGACATGCAAGACCGAACTTGGCACCCACTGTGTCGCCCGCCAGCGCGCCTGTAACTGATCCCGGCGCGCCGCAACTTTGCCGACAAGCGTGCTGACAACCTGAGCCCGCGGGGGCGAATTCCGCAGGCTCGGTTGTTTCTGACATGCCGGCAACGAAATTCTTGTCGCCAATCTGCTTACTTCGCCAGCATGTTCCGCAACAGGCCGACCGCCGCCATCACCACGCCGCCCCCGACGCCACCGCCGGCCAACTGACCAAGGATCGAGCCGATATCGAGCGCGCCCGGCACACCTGTCGAAACGCCAAGCAAGCCGCCGAGGATCTGCCCGCCTAGGCCGCCGCCGACCAGCCCCGCGAGTGTGTTCCCGAGAAAGCCCAGACTAAGGTTCTTCAGTAAGCTCCCGGCCAAGTTGCCGCCCAAAGCCCCGCTAGCGAGTTGAATGAGCAAGCTCGTTATGTCCATGTCGACTACTCCAGGTTCGAGACAACCAGCGGAAACCGTCCGGGATGGGTCTGCCAAGCCGCCGCCGCAACGCCGCTGTGCAGACTTCTGCACTCTGTTTTTGATAAATGATACAACTAAAGTCTGAACGCAGCATCGCCGTACCGGCCCGTGGTCGCCAAGTGACAACACACTCTAAAGTGTTAGCCGGCATGATGAATAGCCGTCGCGGTTCGAATGATTCACGCTAGAGTAGCGGCGACAGTCCGATTTTCAGCTTCCAGCGAGGACCTTCCCATGGTTCGTACCCTATTCACCGCGGCATTCATGGCCGCAGCGGTTTCCCTGGTGGTGGCAGTTCCCGCCGACGCCGCATCGCTCGAGCCCAAAAGCACCAAGTCCGCAGGTGCGAAGTCCGCCGTGTCAAGTCGGCCAGCGCCGACCAGGGTTCCGGCGGCCATCCGCAGTCGCGCTATTATCGCGGCGGCCCGCGCGTGAAGGGCTTCGTCGCTCGCCGCGGCGGCTACTCCTACACCGCCTTGGACATCATCAACACCTACGGCGATTCACGCAGCAACTTCGGCGGCGCGTCCAGCTACCGCGATCCGTCGCTCGACCGCCAGTCCAGTTCAGGTCCATTCGATCACGGCTTCTTCTTTGATTCTGGCATTTCGCCTCGCGGTGGCAACTCGCCCTACAGGAACTGACGGAGCGGCTGGATCTCGAGTGAAGCAGTAGCGCGACGTTCGAGTCCGCGATCGCGATTCGGCCGCCGGGGCAGTCCCTTTCGGCGGGGCAGCCCTTTCGGCGGGGCCGTTCCTTTCGGCATAGTGCAGCCATCTAGGCATCATGCCAGAGGCTCGCTATAGAAAGGGATATTCTTGCTGTCCTCCGAAGGATCGACCATGCTGAAAGCGTTCAAGCTTGCCGCCACTGCAATCGTCATCGCGGTCGCAGCCACTGGCCCTGCCGCCGCGAAATGCACCCGCCTCGCGTTCTCCGTAAACGACTACGGCAAGGACGGTCCGATCAAGGACGCCAAGGCCTTGCTCGACAAGTACATTGCGCAATGGGCGGCCGAGCGCGGCATCAAGAACTACCGCACTGGCGCGAAGGACGTGAAGTGCGAGTTGTTCCTCGACGTGATTCTATTCGACGAACACACCTGCCGCGCCGAAGCCAATGTGTGCTGGGACGAAAAGAACGTCGGGCCGGTGCCGACTGGGGCCAAGGTATTGCCCGACGGCACGGCGCCCGCCCCGTCTAAGGGCAAGCAAAAGGCGGCAACCCCGGCTCCATCTACAACAGGTGCGCTGCCCAGCGTGCCGAAGCCGGCCACGGCGCCCGCTTTGACCCCCGTCGTGCCTGCCGCCGTGGTCCCTTCAGCAGCACCCGTTGTGGCGCCCCCGGCCGCCGCACCCCTCCCGGCACCAGCGGCGGTTCCGCCCGTCGCGCCACCCGCACCACCTTCCGCCAAGCCAGAAAGCGCTGGCTGAACCGGCGCACTTCGGCAAACCGACTGAACAGGGCTCGTATCGGACGGACACCGGTACGGGCCTTTTTGGTCCGTCGCGTCAATGCTGCTCCGTCGCCGGTGTCGCTGATCTCACGTTTGGTCCCCACTTGCCGCTGGCCTCGCAACCCAACGTCAACTCAGAAGCGACACGCGCACATAGCCTTGCGCGTGTTCCTGACGGTTCTGACATTGGCTCCGAACGGCGCGGCGACGGGAGGCAGATGCCGGAGCCGGAACTAAGCGGACGACGTCGCAGGCAACAACCGTTCGAGCCGCAGCCGGTGCCGGTCGTCGGTCAACAAACGCACAGCCGCGAACCCAGCCAGCAGCACGCTCAGCGCGGTCGCACCCGCGATCACGAACAAAATCATCATCTGATACTTCGCCGCCTCGACGGGGTCGGCGCCGGCGAGAATCTGCCCAGTCATCATGCCCGGTAGCGACACCACGCCCGCCACCGCCATGGCGTTGAGGATCGGCATGAGCCCGGTTCTAAGGCCGCGCCGCAGCACGTCGGAGAACGCCTCGAAGCGGCTCGCACCCAGCGCCAGGTGCGCCTCGATCTGCCGCTGCTCGCGCACGGCCGCACTCGTGATCGCATCCAGCACCAGACTGACCCCGGTCATCGCATTGCCGAGCACCATGCCCAGTACTGGCAGCAGGTAGCGCGGCGCGTACCAGGGCTCAGGCCCGATCAGACCCGCCACCGCAATCACCGAGAACAACGTGCCGACGAACAGCAGCATTCCTGTCCCGAGCACGAACGGCACCGGGCCCGCGAGCCGCCGCTGCTGCCGCGACACCACCTCGTAGCCGGCCGCCGCCGCCATCACCAAGGCCACGGCGATGGTCCACGCGGGCGAAGTCTGCGCGAACACGAACGTCAGCACGAACCCGACAAGGCTCAGCTGCACGACCATCCGCAGGGCGGTCGTCGCCAGCGTCCGCTCGAGCCCGAGCCGGAAACCCCATGAGACAGCGGCATTGAGCAGAATGAGGCTCGCGGCGATCGCCAGATCGAACTGGGTCAAGACCGGAGCGCTCATGCCGCTTGTCCCGAAACGGCGGCGGGCTGTGATCGGGGGACGGCCCTAGCCAGTTCGAGGTGGGCGCTCGCCAGCCGGTTGCTCAAGCCGCCATCGTGGCTGACCAGCAGCACCGCGCGGCCCGCCAGCAGCTGATAGCGGATCAACTCCTCGACCAGGGCGGCGTTGCCTGCGTCCAAAGCCGCCGTCGGCTCGTCGAGCAGCAGCACCTTCGGCTCGTCCAGCAGCGTGCGCAACAGGGCCAAACGTTGCCGCTCGCCGGTCGATACGAGGTTGAGCGGCCGGTCCAGAAGTGCGGCGTCGAGGCCCAGAGCATCCATGAGCCACCCGAGCCGGTCCTTGCCCTTGGCGCTGGCCTTGCCCTTGGCGCTGGCCTTGCCCTTGGGGTTGTCGTTGCCTTCCCTATCCCGAATGGCCCCCCGCGCCGTGTCGGTCCACCACGCCGGCTCGGCCGCCACGTAGCGCACGAGCTTCCGCCATGCGGGTGCCGGCATCTCCCGCCGCTCGGCGCCATCGAGAAAAATGTGCCCCGGGGCGGGATCGAGATCGGCGACGGCCCGCAAAAGCCGTGTCTTGCCCGCGCCCGACGGCCCGTCGACGGCCAGGCACTCGCCATCCGCAAGCGCGAACGACAACGGCGGCAGTTCGCCGACCTTCAGGTTCTCGATTCGCAGCACGCGCCGTCGCTCCCCGAGTCCACACCGATATGCACATGCTAAGCAGATTTGGGGCGGTCATCAAACGTCGTGCGACCAACAGTCGAGCAAAACAGGGTATTGGCGAATGTTCGTGCGACCGCGGCTCAGAACGCCACTTCCTCGAACACGTGGTCGATATTGCCATTCCACGAGCCGGCGTATCGCGCGAGAAGATCGTCAGCCACCGTCTGGCCGGAGGCTGCGATCTCGTCGAGGGCGTCGAGGTAGATCGTCTCGTCCTGATTGCCGCGGTTGAGCTTGCGGCGGTTCCGCAACCCCATTCGCGAAATTTTAAGCGCCTCCCGAGTCAGCGACAGTACCGTGGTATCGCGGAAATTGGCCGCGAGCCCGGCCGCTGGCACTGCGTTCCGCAGGCCCTCGCGCTCTTCCGCCGTCCAAGTCATCACCATCGACCATGCCGCATCCAGAGCGTCGGCGTCGTAGAGCAGCCCGACCCAGAATGCGCTCAACCCGCAAATGCGTTTCCAACGCCCACCGTCTGCACCGCGCATTTCGAGAAACCGCTTCATGCGGACTTCGGGGAACAGGGTGGTCAGGTGGTCCGACCAGTCGTCGAGCGTCGGCTTGGCGCCGGGCATGGCCTCGAGCTTTCCGCCGAGGAAATCGCGGAACGATGCACCCGCCACGTCGATGTAGCGACCGTCGCGGTAGACGAAATACATCGGCACATCGAGCGCGTAGTCGACATAGCGCTCGTAGCCCATCCCCGGTTCGAACACGAACGGCAACATGCCCGTCCGCGCCCGATCGGTATCGCGCCACACCTCGCTGCGCATCGATTTGAAGCCGTTGGGCTTGCCCTCGGTGAAGGGCGAGGATGAGAACAGTGCGGTTGCGATCGGCTGCAGCGCCAGTGATACGCGCAGCTTTTTCACCATGTCCGCCTCGCTGGCGAAATCCAGGTTCACCTGGATCGTCGCGGTCCGGTACATCATGTCGAGACCGCGCGAGCCCACGTGCGGCATGTAACGCGTCATCACCTGGTAGCGCTGCTTGGGCATCTGCGGTGTGGCGTTAAGCGTCCACTTCGGCGAGAAACCAAGTCCGAGAAACCCGATGCCGAGATCCTCGCCGACGTCGAGCACCTCGATCAAGTGCTGCTTGGTTTCAGCGGCGGTCTCGTGCAGTGTCGAAAGCGGCGCGCCCGACAGTTCGAACTGCCCGCCTGGCTCGAGGCTGATGGTGCCGCCCGCTTGCCCGTCCTGCCGCTTCAGCGCGATGATGTTCTCGCCTTCCAGAATCGGCAGCCAGCCGTAGCGCTGGATCATCGCTTCCATCAGTGCCCGGATACCGCGAGGCCCCGCGTATGGCACGGGTCCGAGCGTGTCGGTGTGGAACACGAACTTTTCATGCTCGGTTCCAATCAGCCACTGGCCGGCCGGCTTCTCGCCAGCGGCGATCCAGCCCACGAGTTCATCGCGCGAGCGGACCTCGGAACTTGGCGCACCTTCCTGGCGGGTCGACATCGAGGGCCTCGGTCGGTTCTGGGCGTTTTTGGCAACAGCATGTGCCAGAGGCAGCTTATGGCCCCGCGCCCAATGCCCTACAAGATTTGACATTCCGGCGGCAAGTTCAATTGTTCAAATTTTCAGGACTAACGCCAAAAGTTGCCTCGGCACTCATCGCCGTGCCGTGTCGACGTTGAGCGCGGCGGCGAGCCCGATCACCTGATCCAATCCGATGGCGCTGCCGATCCGTGCGCCATCAAGATCGGCGCCGGTGAAATCAGCTCCCGCCAGGTTGGCACCCGAGAAATCGGCATTCGACAACTCGGACCCGGTGAAGTTCGCGCCCCGCAGGTCGGCACCGACAAAGCGAGCGTGGGTGAGAATCGATAGCGTGAAATCGACCCGGGTCAAAGTCGCGCCCGAAAAATTGCAAGCAATCAATTGGTTGCGGCTGTTGGTCGCCGCATCCCGCTCGCCCGGCCGCTTCTCCAACGGACTGAAATCAGCATCCGTCAGATCCGCGCCGCGGAAATCGGCGCCATCGAGCCGCGCCTTGACCCGGACGCCAATCAGCTTCGCGCCGTTGAACTTCGGCGCATCGCGAATGTCGAATTCAACGGTCAGAAAGGCATTGGGCCGCAGCAACGTTGCGCCGGTCAGATCCGCACCCGAGAAGTCGGCCTTGGCGATGTTGGCGCGGTCGAGCCGCACGCCCGTGAGGTCGGCGCCGGCCATTTGCGCTCCGGTCAGGTCGATGCCGTAAAGGTCCGCATTGACGAACAGCGCACCTTTGAAATCGAGCCCTGACAGATCGAGATAGCGCAGAGCCCGACCCGAAAAATCAACTGGCTCGCCTGCTCGCGCGAGGAACAATGTCCGAATTATTTCACGCGCCGTGATGTCGGCCGGCGGCGGCGCGGTGGCGCGTGCCGGATTAGCCCCCGGTGCAATCGACATGAGTACCGCCAGCACCAATACGGTGGTCGCGGACCGCAAGGCACACCTTGCGCGTGCCCCGAGAATGCGAAAGCCCAAGGCTCAGCCCTCCCCCGTTCGAATGGCGACAAACTCGTCGCGTTCTCAGGCTTGTTGCAGGCCTGAGACCAACTCGTGTCATGTTCGCGAAGTTCGCTTCGATCATCCGAGCGCTCGGCCGGGAACTTCGCGATCCGAAGGACACTAACCAAGCCTATGACTTCTCGTGTGACCGACATCGAGACGTCCGATTGAAATCGCTGCCACGACTATGAAACGGACGTCTTGATCATCACTCGTACTCGGTCGAATAGCCGACGACAGCGCCCACGAGGGCCAGTGCCGCGACGGCCGCAGTGTCAGCGCGTAGTATACGAGGACCTAACGAGACGCGGATCACTTGCGGCAACGCCATCAGCAAGTCCCGTTCAGCGCTGGAAAATCCGCCCTCGGGCCCGATCAGCAGCGCCAGCTTTCGCCGACGGCCTTCAACCTCGCCCGCCGGCCGGTCCTCCAAACCCTCCCGTAGCGCTGCAATAGGGTTCATCTGGCACGCGTCCTCGTCGCAAAACACCAGCGCGCGATCGGACGGCCATGCCGCCACGACGCGCTCGAGCTTTTCCGGCTCCACGATGCTTGGCAGCCGCAGAATGCCGCACTGCTCGGCCGCCTCGATGGCGTTCGCGCGCATCCGTTCGAGGTTGACCCGCTCGGCGACGGTGTGCCGTGTCAAGATCGGGCAAAGTCGCGCCACGCCCATCTCCACGGCCTTCTGCACCATGTAGTCGAGGCGGGCACGCTTGAGGGGCGCAAACAGGTAGTCGATATCCGGACCGCTGTCCTGATCCCGGATCTTGTCCTCGACCACCAGATCGGCCGCCCGCCGCCCGGTCTCCTCCAGCCGCGCCCGCCACTCGCCATCTCGCCCGTTGAAAACATGAACGGACTGACCCGGCTTGAGGCGAAGCACGTTCTGCAGATAGTTGGCCTGGGTGGCATCCAGCCGCACGCGGGCGCCGGACGCGAGATCCGCCTCCAGGAACAGCCGCTGCGCTTTGAAATCGTGGACCGCCATGTTCTTGTCTTAACCCAACAATCGCCAAGCGCGACAGAACCGGAGGCGCGCTGAGACACCATGGTGTCCATCACGTTGCGATCCGTCTGCCACAGGGCTAGTGTAGCGCATCTGACGTTTGGGTCCCACTCGCGGCGTGGCTCGAAGCCAAACGTCAGATGCAAAAGCTACACGAGAATCATAAGCTTGCTAGTGTTCCTCATGGTTCGGACATTTGCTCTCGACGGTGCTGCGACGGGAAGCAGATTTCGGAACCGGAACACTAGGGTCGCCGTGATCGCAACGACCCACAGGTTCCATGACCGCTACTTCCGCGCCGCCGACGTCTGGCCACCTGCCAACCGAAGCGCCCACCATCGCCCCGTCTGTTGCTGATGCACCGGCCGGCAACTGGGTCGACCGAATAGCACCGGTAACCTGGCGCCCCTACCTGCGGCTGGCGCGGCTCGACCGGCCGATCGGCGCATGGCTTCTGCTGTTCCCTTGCTGGTGGTCACTGGCACTCGCCGAGGTATCGCGGCTGCGCCCTTATCCGAACGTCTGGTTTCTCGTCTTGTTCGCAGTAGGGGCGCTGGTGATGCGCGGATCCGGCTGCGCCTACAACGACTATGTCGACCGCGATTTCGACGCCAAGGTCGCACGCACCGCGAGCCGCCCCATTCCCTCCGGCCAGATCAAGCCGTCGCACGCACTGGCCTTCGCCGTCATCCTCGCGCTTGTCGGGTTTGTGGTTCTTGTTCAATTCAACGCGTTCGCGATCTGGCTCGGCATCTCGTCGCTGGCGCTGGTCGCCATATACCCGTTCATGAAGCGTGTGACATATTGGCCGCAACTGGTGCTCGGCCTCGCATTCAACTGGGGAGCGCTGATGGGGTGGGCTGCGGTCAAGGGCTCGCTCGCGTCGGCGCCGCTGCTGCTCTACGCGGGCTCGGTGCTATGGACCATCGGCTACGACACCATCTACGCGCATCAGGACAAAGAAGACGACCTGATGCTCGGCCTCAAGTCCACGGCACTCAAGTTCGGGGATGCGACCATCGACTACGTCGGTTATCTTTATGCGGGAGCCGTCGTGTTCTGGGCCTTGGCGGGCGCGGCGGCTGGCGCGCATCTGATCTACTTCACGGCCCTCGCGCTGATCTCGCTGCAACTCGCCTGGCAGGTGACCACGCTCGACATCACCAACGCCCGCAATTGCCTGAGGCGCTTCCGTTCCAATCGCGACGTCGGCGTTGCCTTGTTCCTGGGGCTGGTCGCCGACATGGCGCTGTCGCGCATTGCCGGTCTCAGCTGATGTGTCCGAACTCCCGTCACCGCCCGTTCGGCCCGCGCCGGGACGAGCCAGATGCCAAAGCGCAATCGGCGCGGCATGGCGTCTGCCACACCACGCCGATAGTGACGCCTCGCCTCGTACTTCTGAGCAGCCGTCTTGCGCGGCCATGTCACAGAGGATGCCATGTTTCCGTTGGAGTCGGCTTAAGCAACGTCGTTAACTGCACGTAATTTCGTGCCCCGTTGTGGGCGGACCAGTTGGCTCGCTTGCCACGATCGGGCGGCTCGTGCAGGAAACGTTTTGATTTCAGCAATGCGGCAGGAGACGACGGACGCATGAGCGAACATGACAAAAACCCCAAGCAGCTTTTGCACTTGGTGTTCGGAGGCGAACTCAAATCCCTCCATGGCGTCGAGTTCCGGGATCTCAAGGCACTCGACGTAGTCGGCATCTATCCAAACTACGCCGAAGCCGCGAAGGCCTGGAAAGCCGCGGCCCAGCGCACCGTCGACAACGCACAGATGCGCTACTTCGTCGTTCATTTGCACCGGCTGCTCGATCCGGACACCGACGACTGAGCACGTGTTTGTCGGCCGATCCGGTCAGCGCGACGAGCGCACTGGTAACCGGTGCTCACTCATGTTCACTGCTAGAAAGACGTCATGGTGACCGAACAGCAAGGTGCCCGGCCGCAACCTTTAGAGCCCAAACCGGTGAAGCCGTTTTCGGCGCAGACGGGTGCGCCAGAGCTCGCCCCGCCGGCCAATGTCAAGCCGCCGCGGCTGCCGCTCGACGAGCGGTCGGCTGGCCTCTTGAAGCGCTTCCTCGCGGACTGGGTGTGGCCGCGATGGCGGGAGGTTCTTTACTCGTTCGTGCTGATGGCGCTCCTGGCGGCGGCCACCGGCGCCTACCCGGCGATCATCAAGCTCTCCTTCGATACCCTGATGAAGGGCAAGACCGATGTGCTGTGGATCGTGATCGGTTCCATCATCGGCATCACAACTGCGCGTTCGCTTCTCCTTTACTTCCAAACCATCGCAACCAACAAGCTGGTCAGCCGGATGGCGACCGATATCCAGCGCAAGACGTTCTCCCATCTCATCAACGCCGACCTTGCCCGGTTGGCCCGCGAGGCGCCAGGCCGTCTCATGTCGCGGCTGACCAACGATATCGGCTTCATTCATGCCGCCTCCATGGCCGCGCTCAACACCGCCGTGCGCGATACGCTCTCAATCACCGCACTCGTCATCTCGATGATCTATCTGGATCCTGTGCTGTCGCTCGTCGTGCTGCTGGTTTATCCGCTGGCCGCGCTGCCGGTCGCGGCCGTAAGCGGCAAGCTGCGCCGCGTCGCCACCCAGACGCAGAGCGAGCTCGGCGGCATGACCTCGCTGCTTTCCGAAACCCTTTCCGGGGTCCGTCTCATCAAGACATTCCGGCTCGAAAACTACGCGTCCGATCGCGTCAATCGCAGTTTCGAGCAGGTGTTCAACCTCAAGATGAAGGCTATTCGCAGCCGCGGCCGGCTCGACCCGATGCTCGAAGCCTTGGGCGGCATCGCCGTCGCCGGCGTCATCGCCTTCGCCTACTGGCGGATTGCGAGCGGCGTCTCGACCGTGGGCGATTTCATGGGATTCGTGACCGCCCTGCTGATGGCCGCACAGCCTATCCGCGCGCTCGGCAACTTGAGTGGCAAAGTCCAGGAAGGCCTCGCCGCCGCCGAAAGCATCTACGGTATTCTCGACGAGACACCGCGCATCGCAGATGTCGCGGACGCCAGGCCCGTCGCCATCACGGCCGGCGCGTTGACGTTCGAGGAGGTCGGGTTCGCCTACGAGGGCGCGACCGACATTCCCGCCATCCGCAATTTCACGCTCGCGGTTCCGGGCGGCCGCACCGTCGCGCTGGTCGGGCGTTCGGGCGCCGGCAAATCCACCGTCATCAATCTCGTGCCGCGCCTGTTCGACGTGACCACCGGCCGCATCCTGATCGACGGCCAGGATCTGCGCGACGTGACACTCGCGTCCTTGCGCAATTCGATCGCGATCGTCAGCCAGGACGTGACGCTGTTCGACGACAGCATCCGCGCGAACATCGCGTTGGGCCGGCTCGACGCCACCGACGACGAGATCACCGCCGCCGCCACGGCCGCCGCCGCGCATGATTTCATCATGGCGCAACCCAACGGCTACGCCACCGAGATCGGCGATCGCGGCCTGAAGCTTTCAGGCGGACAACGGCAACGACTGGCGCTCGCCCGCGCCATTCTGCGCGACGCGCCGATCCTGCTGCTCGACGAGGCGACGAGCTCCCTCGACACCGAATCGGAACGCCTAGTGCAGGATGCGCTCGCCAGATTCACCCGCAACCGCACGACGCTCGTGGTCGCCCACCGCCTGTCGACGGTGATGAACGCCGATCTCATCTGCGTCATGGATCAGGGCCTCATCGTCGAGACGGGAACGCACGCCGACCTGATGGCTGAGAACGGAGCCTACGCCCGTCTTGTCCGCTCGCAAATGCTGGGCGATCCAGTGGAGTTCAACGATCCCCCGGAGGCGCTGGCTGCTGCCCGTTCGTGATTCTGGAAATCTTGGCTGTGATCGGAAAACGCGACACATCGGTGTCGTGTCGCAAATAGACGGTCTTTCCTCACTCGCGCCTGAGCACTGTGTCGACGATGCGGTTCGCCCAGCCCTTGGACTGGAACGAACGCTTGAGTTCGTTGGCGTCGTACACCGTCTCCACCCACTCGAAGAACGGCATCGGCGACTTGGCGTTGTCCTCGAGATAGCGCTCGAAGAAATAGTCGAGCACGCCCGTGTCCGCCTGCCGGAAGTGCCCGTAACGGAACGATAGCTCGTCCTTTGCCACGGAAATCGGCACGCCTTCCTTGATGTGCCGGTACAGCACGCTCATCAGTCCGACGCGGTCCGCGCCAGACTTGCAGTGCATCAGCATCGGGTATTCGATCCGGTCGAACAAATCGCGCGCGCCACGCAATTCCTCGCGCGTCGGCGCTGCCCGCGACCGCACCTGGAAATTGACGAGTTTTATCCCGACCCTTTCGCACGCCGCCCGCTCCAGCCAGTAGCTGCCGCACACCCGGTCGCCGCGCAGATTGACGATGGTCTTGATGCCGTTCCGCGCCGCCCGCCGGATTTGGAACGGAGCCGGCTGCGCCGAACGCCAAGCACGCTCCGAGATCTTGTGCTCGTTGACGTAGAATATACGGAAAATCCCGTGATCCACGAACAACATATCGAGATATTTTGCCGGCGCGCCAAAGCTCCGCTGCAGCCACGGAGGCGAGTGCTCTGCGAGCCCCTGCCGCCAGGCGTTCGTGGTGCGGCGCAGGGCCCGCTTGGTGTCTCGCCCCCAGATCGGCATCAACAGTCTGAACACTCCTCGAATTGTCAAAGAAAATTAGCCGGATGCTGCCGTCTACCGGCACCAGCGACATCGATGACTCCATCGATTTGCCATCGCTAAGTATTAGCTATAGGAACCACCTGCAAGGAAACTCGGCATCACTTTTTTGGTGTCTGCCGTGACGTAAGCGACAGGATGGCGCCGTTGCCGACCAGGACGTCGACCGGAACGAGACTGGCGGGCCGTTCCATTGCCCGCCTTATCCGGCTTGTCACCAGAACCTCCTCTACTGTGAGCGAACCGGCAAACCTGATGGCGCAGCTGGTTTCTGCACATCCTTGCATTGTCGCGTGCTGGCACGGTCAGTTCATGATGCTGCCCGAGTTGCGTCCAGAGGGTATCCGGGTTTCAGCCATGGTCGCCCGCCATGGTGACGCCGAGTTGATTGGACAGGCGATGAGTGCTCTTGATGTCACACTCATCCGTGGCGCTGGCGCCGGCGGCCGCAAACGTGATCGCGGTGGCGTCCAGGCCTTGCGCGGCGCTTTGAACGCTCTCGACGACGGCCAATCCCTCGTCATGACCGCAGACGTGCCTCCCGGCCCCGCGCGCATCGCCGGCCTGGGCATCATCACCATCGCCAAGCACTCCGGCCGGCCCATCGTTCCCGCCGCCGTTGCCACCTCGCGATTCCGTTCCCTCCGTACCTGGAGCCGGATGACCATCAACCTGCCGTACTCGCGTTTGGCGCGCGTCGCGGGCGACCCGATTTTCGTCCCCGCCGACGCCGATCCCGAGACCATGGAGCGGCTGCGGCTCGAACTCGAGGCCACTCTGAACCAGGTCACACGCCGCGCCTATGAGCTGGCCGGTGCCGACGTCGCGCGCATCGCCCCGCCGCGAGCGCCGGCCGCAGGAGACGCAGCCGTCGAGCCAGGCTTCCGGCTCAAGGCCTACGTCCACGCCATGAGCCTCATCAGGCCCTTCGCACCGCTGGTGCTGAGCCATCGCGAGCGTCAGGGCAAGGAAGATCAGGCCCGCCGTCCTGAGCGGTTCGGCATCTCCGCCGTGAAGCGCCCAGAGGGCACGCTCGTCTGGTTCCATGCCGCCAGTGTTGGCGAAACCAACGCCGTTCTCCCCGTCATCAACGCCTTGGTCGAACAGCACCGCGGACTTTCGGTCCTGCTCACCACCGGCACCGTTACGTCCGCCGGGCTGGCCGCGCAAAGGCTGCCGGCTGAGGCAATCCACCAGTACGTGCCGCTCGACGCACCCGAATACGCCCGCGCGTTTCTCTCCCACTGGAAGCCCGATCTCGCGGTGTTCACGGAAAGCGAAATCTGGCCCAACTTGATCCTTGAAACGTCGCGTGCCGGAGTAAAATTGACCCTGGTCAACGCCCGTATGTCGCAAAGCAGCTTCCGGCGCTGGAAGAGCAGCCCCGGCGTTTCGCTGCCGCTATTCACCCGTTTCGATCTGGTGTTGGCGCAGAACGAGCGGCTCGCGCGCCGTTTCGCAGAGCTCGGCGTTCGTGTCGTTCGCCATATCGGCAACCTCAAGATCGACGCGCCGCCGCCGCCCATCGATCCGGTCGAACTCGAACGGCTACGGGTTGCAACCGCCGGCCGGCCGGTCATTGTCGCCGCCAGCACCCACGAGGGCGAGGAGTTGATTCTGGCGGAGGCCCACCGGCAGCTCGCCCGGGACATCGACGGCCTCATGATGCTGGTGGCACCCCGTCATCCGGAACGCGGCACCGGGCTCGCCGAGGCGCTGAAGGCGCGTGGCTACTCTGTCGCCCAGCGCTCGGCGGGCGTTCTGCCCGACGTCCGCACCGACATTTACATCGCCGACACCATCGGCGAACTCGGCACGTTCTATGCGCTGTCGCGGTTGGCGTTCGTCGGCGGCTCGCTGGTCGAGCACGGCGGCCAGAACCCGATCGAAGCTGTGCGCCATGGCGCTGCCGTGCTCACCGGGCCGCACTGGCGGAACTTCGCCGACGAATACACCGCGCTTCTCAAGCGCGGCGGCGCGATCGAGGTCAACTCGGCTTCCGAGATCGTGCGTGTCGTGCTGCGCATCGCCCGCGACGACGCCGAACTTGCCCGGATTCGCGCCGGTGGCGTCGCGGCGCTGGCCTCGCTGTCGGGCGCGCTCGCCGAGACCGTTGCCGCACTGACTGCGCTATTGCCGCAGCCATCGCCGGCCGACGAGGGGTTCAGGCGTGCATCGTGATGAACCCGCCTGGTGGTATGCGCCCGCTGGCGACCGTCGCGCGAGGCTGCTGTCCCCCGTCGCCGCCATCTATGGCTGGGTGGCGGAGCGCCGATACCGTGGCACGGACAGCTATCGGTCGCGGCTGCCCGTCATCTGCGTCGGAAACTTCACTGCCGGCGGCACCGGCAAAACACCGCTCGCGCTTCTGATCGCCACAGAGGCCCGCGCGCGCGGCGCGACCGCTGTGTTCCTCACCCGCGGTTATGGCGGCCGCGCGCATGGACCGCTGCTGGTCTATTCGAACACCCGCCATACCGCGGCCGATGTCGGCGACGAGCCGCTCCTGCTCGCCCGCTCCGCGCCCACCATCGTTGCCCGCGACCGCGCGGCCGGCGTCCGCTTTATCGAACAACACTGCGCCGGTGCCGAGCTGATCATCATGGACGATGGCTTGCAGAACGCGGCCGTCGAAAAGGATCTGACCATCGCCGTCGTCGACGGCGCGCGCGGGGTCGGCAATGGCGAGGTGATTCCGGCCGGCCCGCTGCGCGCGTCGTTGTCTTTCCAGCTCGATCTGGTCGACGCGATCGTCGTCAACGGAGCAGACGCCGGCGCACAGCTCTCGACAATGGCGACGCCCCATCCCTCGAATTCCGTGCTCACGTCCCTGCGCCAGCAGTTCCCAGGACCCGTACTGGCCGCTCGGGCCCGGCCCGTCGGCGACCTCGGCTGGCTCGCCGAACGCGCAATCGTCGCCTTCGCCGGCATCGGCAATCCGCAGCGCTTTTTCGATACCTTGCGCGAGGCGGGTCACCCCGCCGTCGCCGAGCAGTCGTTCCCCGATCACCACGCCTTCACCGCAACTGATGCCGAACGGCTGCTGTCCCTCGCGACGTCGCACCAAGCCCAACTCGTCACCACGGAGAAA
>PEQZ01000034.1 GCA_002928395.1 Hyphomicrobium sp. | reverse complement strand
TGTCCGAAGCAACGGTCAAGCGGGGTTGATGCGGGGGACGTCGCTGGCCCGTCCGGTCCACTCGAGGAGATTGGCCGCAATGTTCGCTTCGACGACGCCCGCATCCGATCTATGGGTCTTCGGCTACGGTTCGCTGATGTGGAACCCCGGCTTCGAATTCATCGAGGCGGTGCCGGCGCGGCTCGCCGGCTATCACCGGGCGTTCTGCATCTACTCGATGCACTATCGCGGCACGCCACGTGCGCCAGGGCTTGTACTCGGGCTCGATCGTGGCGGCGCATGTGAGGGTATGGCTTTTCGCGTGTCGGCCGAGACCGCCGCGCGCGTGCGTCATTATCTGCGTGTGCGAGAGCTGGTCACCGGTGTCTACCGCGAGGCCATGGTGCCGGTCACGCTGATCCGCGAGGGGTGGACGGAGGTGATGGCGTTGACTTTCATCGCCGAGCGCGCGCATCCCGCCTACGCGGGCGATCTCGATCTGCGGCGGCAGGTCCGGCTCGTGCGCACAGCGGCAGGGTTGGCCGGCAACAACATCGACTATGTGCTGAGCACGGCCTGCCACCTGCGGTTGCTTGGCATTCGTGAGCGGCGGATCGAGCGGCTCGTCGCGCTGATGGGGCCCCATTTAACATCGAGCCAGACGCCTTCGAGCCAGGTGGCTCAGCGCTCTGCCGACCAGGCAACCAACGCTGCCCGAACCAGATCTATGTCTCAGAACGCCCAGCGGAGATCAGTCGAGATCCGAGCGCGGCGTCTTGGTCTCGCCGAACGCAAGCGCTTCTTCTATCGCCGGGCGTTGAATGGTGGGTGACACGACGCCCGCTACTGCGCGCCCGACGGCTGAGCCTGCTTCTTGGGCTTGGTGAATTGATTGAGCAATTCATTGGCCTTCTTTGCCGCGTCCGTGTTGCCGCCAAGGACCTGATCGACGATTTCGTTCGGCTTCTTGCCCTTGAACTGCTTGCCAATCTCCTTGATTGCGCCAATGGCCTTGCCCGGGTCCTTGAGGATGCCGCCGAGCTCGGGCTGGATCTCGGGCTTCTCCCACGGACCGCGCACCCGCAAAGGAACCTCGAGACCGGTGAGACCCTGTGCCCCGCCCTGCCCGTCGAGGCTGGCGACGACCTTGGGCTTCACGACATAGTCGACCTGACGCGCGCCGATGGCCACGCTGCCTCCGCCAGTGACGCGCAGCAGCGGCGTGGTCATTTTGAGGTCCTGGTTCTGCGCCACGCCCGAGGTGATTGCCCAGGTTGAACTCAACTCGCTGAAATCCGTCTTCGAGGTGGCGACGCGCTCCAGGCCCGTGATCTGGCCCTGCTTCAGGCCACGGATGATCTGCGCTACGTTCCAGCCCACGATCGCGCCATTGTTGAAAATGAGTTCGGCCTTGCCGTTGAGGCTCTCCATGATGTCCTTTTGGTTCGTCCCTTGCCCGGCGACGGCGATGGCGAGCCTGCCGGTGCCGGCCAGCCAATCCATGTCGGCGGCGTCCTTCAACAAGGGTTGCGTGGCGATGCCGTCGGCGGAGATATTGGCGCCGAGGGTCGGGACTGCGCCCGATCCGTCGAGCGTCACGACTCCTCGGACGCGGCCCTGATAAAGCTGCACGTCGTCGAACGTCGTCGTCAGGACCTTGTTCTTGAGACTGATCGCAAGCTGCGATTGTCCGATCTTGAGCGCCTGATAGGCGAGCTTCTGCACCTGGAGCTTGACGTCGGCATCGAGCGTGCCGAGCGCTGCAATCACGATCGGGTCTTCGCTCCAACCGGCGCGCTTGGAAAAGCCCTTGACCTGGGGGCCTGGCTGGCTCAGCAGGTCGTCGATTGAGCCCGGTTGCACGGCAGGTGCGCCGGCGCTCTTGGTCGCGGTCGACGGACGAGGCGGGGCCGATGGGCTAGGCGGTGGCGATGCGGCGGGGGGCGGATCTGTCGCGGTCCCGCCCAGATACTTGTTGAGGTCCAACGCGCTGAGTTTCAGGTTGCCTCGAACAACCGGGCGCGCCGCGCCAATTTCGACGCCCAGGCTGCCGGTGGCGGTCGCGCCGTCCAGACCCAAAGCGGCGTCTTGCAGCATTGCGCTCCGCCCGTCAGCCTTGAGCTTGCCCGAGAGCGAGGCTGGACCGAAGCCCGCGCCCGTTGGCAACTCGGCCCCCGCAAGCTTTGCCAACGCGCGTAGGTTGGGAGACTTGAAGGTGACCGAGCCGGCCCCCTCAATGCCGCTCGCGGTGCCGACGCTGCCGTCGTAGCCGAAGTTCATCAGCCGGTTTGTGGCATTGAACGCGAGCTTGGCGGGCTTGGCGTCGAGGATCATGCGCAGCGAGGCAAGGCTCGACGTCACCTCGAATCGTTCGCCCTTGAAGACGAGGTCACCCCTGCTTTCCATCGGGCTCGCTATCGACCGCATGGCAACATTCAGATTGACCGCCGATGCAGTTTCGCGGACGCCCGATCGCTCGTCGTGCCAGACGAAAACGCCGTTGATGACACGCACGTCCTCCAATGAAATATTCGACAGGAACTGAAGCGGATCGCCATTTGACGACGGCAATGCAGGCGGCTCGGCGTCGGTCGCGCGATTGGGCGTGGCCGCTGCTGGCGCGGCTTGCGCCAACGCGACCCGTCGCGGCCGGATCTGATCCACATCGGCGAGGTTTTTGGTCAGATCCCACGTGCGGCGGCCCGCTTTGTCGGTGCGAAATTCGATCACCGGTTGCAGCAGCACGAGCCGCTCGACGTCGACGTTGCGCTGCAACAGCGGCAGCAACTTGAGGCTCACATCAAGGCCCACTGCCGTCAGTAAAGGCGGGCCGCCCATACTCGCTGGTGCCGACAACTGCACGTTGGCCATCTTGACGCCGAGCGACGGATAGAATCTGAATTTCGTCGGTCCGGAGATCTTGAGCTCACGCCCGGTGCTTGCTTTGACCTGTGCGACGAGCTGGTTGCGGATCAGTTCGACCGGTGGGTTGAGTGCCAGATAGCCGGCACCACCGCCGACGATCAGCACGAGCGCCAGCAACCCAATGCCGACATAAGCTAGAACCCCGCGCCCGTCGTCGGCATCCTTGGGGCGCTTGCCCCACTCTTCGGGACGGCGCTTCGGCGTGTCGCCCGGTCCTGGACGATTGGCACGGAGCGGGTTGGACGCCGGCCGGGCCCCGGGTGCTGCCGGGGGGCGCGGTGCGCCGTGTCTTTGCGCATTCTGTCCTTGCAGGTTCTGTCCTTGCGCATGACCCGCGGAAGCATGGTCTTGCACATGCTGGCTCGGCGGATGGGTATTGTTGCGCGGCGGTTCCGGGCGCGATGGCTGTTGCCGCTGCGACTCATAACGCTGCTGTTCGGGCTGCGATGCCGGCAGTGGGGGTGGCAGATTGGGTGGTCGGCGGTCGGTCATCGGGTCCTACGTCGTCGGCGCGGAGGTTTGGTCGTGTGCCACGGAATCGCACGTTGTCGTAGAACAGGATTATGTCACTCCCCGGTCGTGATTTCCTAGTTGTGAAACGGTTTTTTCCACGCTTGCGGAGATTGCTTACCGTATCTCGGGTATATGGTGCTTTGCAGATGAACAGGTAGTCTGCCCCGGAAAATGGGGCTCGGGGAGCATCATGGCGCTGGCGTTGCAAAGTCTCGTCGGGATCCTCGCGGTCCCGGCTATCGCCTGGATGCTGTCGGAGGAGCGGGGTTTTCTGGCTCCGTCCAAGGCGCTGCGCATCGTGTTTTCTGCGATCGTCGTCCAGATCATTATTGCGCTGATACTGCTCAAAGTTCCGGCGTCTGGAGTGGCATTCGACGCGCTCGGGCAAGGCGTTTTCGCGATCCAGAAGGCGACGGATGCCGGTGCGCAGCTGTTGTTCGGCTATCTGGCCGGGGCGCCTGCTCCCTTCGACATGACCAAGCCCGAGAACGGCTATGTCTTGGCGTTCCGGGTGTTCCCGATGATCCTGGTGCTTTCGGCGATCGTGAGGCTGCTTTACCATTGGGGCGTCCTGCAATTTGTGGTGTCAGGCTTTGCCTACCTGCTGCGCCGCACCCTCGGCACCGGGGGGCCGCTATCGACAGTGTCGGCCGCCAGCATCTTCCTCGGCATCATCGAAGCGCCGTTGATGATCAGGCCCTATCTCGCCGGCATGGGCCGCGGCGCAGTCTTCGCGACCATGTGCGTGTCCATGGCCACGGTCGCCGGAACGGTGATGGCGCTCTACGCGTCCATCCTGGCGCCTTTGGTTCCGGGTGCGGCGGGACATTTGCTGGCCGCCTCGATCATGAACGTGCCGGGGGCCTTGATGCTGTCGCGATTGATGGTGCCGCGCGGCTTCGAGGGCGGACCTGACGATGCGGCCATGTCGTTCGAGACCGAGTGCCGGTCGAGCATGGACGCCGTCGCCCAGGGCACGCTCGAAGGACTGCATCTTGTAGCGACCTGCATCGCCATGCTGATCGTTGTCGTGTCGCTGGTTGCGCTGACGAACTCGATCATCGCGCTGGCCGCGAGCCCCTTCGGAGTGACGGTGACCCTTCAGAGCATCCTCGGGTTCGTGTGTGCGCCGCTGGCCTGGATGATCGGCATTCCCTGGTCGGAAGCCGGGACGGCCGGCGCGCTGTTGGGCCAGAAAGTGGTGTTGAACGAATTCCTCGCCTACCTCGAACTCGCGAAGACCCCGGCCACCGAGTTGTCAGACCGCTCGCGGCTCATTCTGACCTATGCGATGTGCAGCTTCGCAAATCTCGGCTCCCTCGGGATACTGATGGGCGGCCTCGCCACGATGGTGCCTGACCGCCGCACCGAAATCGCCGAGCTGGCGCCTCGCTCGGTCTTGGTCGGCTTTCTGACGACGCTGTTGTCGGGATCGATCGTCGGGCTGATCAGCTGGGGTTGATGCGCCGGTCGCGCGTCCACGATCGCTTTGCCGCGGACTCATGGGTGTGATCGACGGGCGGACCGGGAGGGGACTTCAAAGCCACGCCGAATACCGTTAAGATCAGACCATGCCTTGGAAAAAAATCTCTGAGTCGGTCGGACTGGCGGACCGCGGCGCGGTGCGGAACGCGCTCGAGGGCCTTTGGTCGGCGTTGGGTTTGGACAGCCTTAGCCAGCCCAGGCCCGTGCGCCAACGGGTTGCCTTCACGATCGCATTCGTGGCACTCGCAGCGAAGCTTTCCAAGGCCGATGGCGTTTCCGTCGCGGTTGAAAGCGAGGCGTTCGATCGCACGTTTCACGTGCCCGACGAGGAGCGCGAAAACGTCCATCGGCTTTTCGATCTTGCACGGCAGGACGTCGCAGGGTTCGAGTCGTATGCAGAGACCATTGGCGGCTTCTTGAAGGAAGATCCGGATCTGTTGCACGACGTGTTCGAATGCCTGTTCCATGTCGCATGTGCCGACGGCGTGTTGCATCGGGCGGAGGAGGCGTTTCTCAGAACGGTCGCCCAGAAGTTCGGCCTTGACGATCCCGCGTTCGAGACGATCCGCAGCTACCATGTGCGCGACCCGGAGAGCCCCTATCATGTGCTCGGGCTGTCTCCCGATGCGACGGACGACGAACTCAAGGCGCGGCATCGGCAGCTCGTTGTCGAGAACCACCCGGATAAGCTTGCCGTCCGCGGCGTGCCGCCCGAGTTCGTCTGTCTCGCGACCCGCAAACTCGCGGTGATCAATGCAGCCTACGATAAGGTCAAGGCGCAACGTGGCGCGAAGGCGCCGGCCCTGTGAACGGATCGATGGCGCCATCACCTCTGCTGAGCCTGCCCGACAGCACGCTGGTTACGGATCTGCATCCCTCGCCCAACATCGAGCCGCGCAAGGCGGGCTCGACACCAGATCTTTTGCTGCTGCACTACACCGGCATGAGTTCGGCCCACAAGGCCATCGACTGGCTGTCGCGGCCAGAAAGCAAGGTTTCGGCCCATTACGTTATCGACGTCGACGGCCGCATCACGCAGCTCGTTGCAGAAGACTTGCGCGCCTGGCACGCGGGAGTCTCGAGCTGGTCCGGGGAGACCGATATCAATTCTCTGTCGATCGGCATCGAGATACAGAATCCCGGACACGCTGACGGCTACGCGACGTTCGGAGCACGTCAGATGGCGGCGGTTGCCGCACTGTCGGCCGACATCGTCCGGCGTCGCCGGATCAAGCCGGTACGGGTGCTGGCACATTCAGACGTGGCGCCGCTGCGGAAAATCGATCCGGGTGAGAAGTTCGATTGGCGGTGGCTGAAGCTGCGTGGCGTGGGCCACTGGGTGGAGCCGCAACCCGTCGACGAGCGGGACGCGGGTCTCGCCGGCGGCGCTTCCGGTCCTGCGGTTGCCGACATGCAGGGGATGCTACGGCACTATGGTTACGATTGCGACGGTCATGGCGTGCTCGATCCCAAGACCGAGGCCGTGGTGCGAGCGTTCCAGCGCCATTTCCGGCCGGCGCGCGTCGACGGTCGCATAGATCGCTCGTCCCGCGAAACGCTCGAACACCTGATCGCATCCGAGCGGCGCGTGCCGGCAGCTTGAACCGGAACGGATCACAGGGCGCGACGTGTCGCTTGACGGCGTGCCGGCGCGGCCTCATGTGGTTGCTCATCAGCCGGTTGGACGGCCGCTGCCGGAGCCTTCGCGTTATGGCGAGCAAGCTCTGGTGGAGGAAAGTCCGGGCTCCACGGAGACACGGTGGCGGCTAACGGCCGCCGGGGGCGACCCCAGGGAAAGTGCAACAGAAAGCAAACCGCCACCTGGCTCTCGGGCCAGGAGGTAAGGGTGAAAGGGTGCGGTAAGAGCGCACCGCGCGTCTGGTAACAGGCGTGGCATGGTAAACCCCACCGGGAGCAAGACCAAATAGGGGCGGCCGGAAGCATGCGGCAACGCATGGCTTCGAGCCCGTCTTCAGGCCCGCCGCCCGGGTTGGTTGCTCGAGGCGCGGAGCAATCCGCGTCCCAGATGAATGGCCGTCGCGAAGGGAAACCTTCAGACAGAACCCGGCTTACAGGCCGGCTGATACTTCTTTTGGTTGCCGCTTCGATTGGGCCGCGCGCCGGTCTGAAGTGGAGCGCGGGGACCATGCCTCGCCGTGTCTCGCTGTTGCCCGATTGCGGGCGCAGGTTTGTCCGGAACGGCGTTGCGAGGTGCAGTATGGCGGCCCCCCCGTTCGATCAGGCCCGGCTTCAGGACATGTTACGAGGGCAAGAGCGGCTGATGACCCTGCTCTGCCGGCGCATCGATGACGGCATGCTCGACGAGATCGCCGCCTGCGACTACGGCGTGGATCAAGCCGAGCATTTCGCCGCGCTCAAACAAATCCGAGCCCGTGACCTGACGCCGGACCGCCCCTTGGTCCGCATGGCGTGGGTGCCGAAGGAGGTGCTGGAGTTGTTTCGCTGGTCGGAGTTCGGCGACGACCGGTCCAACCGCCGTCAGCGCTCGGCAGGAGAATTCCACCTGATGCGGGCGTTCTGCTGTGCGGCGCTTCTCGAAGCCTATGTCGTGCCCGAGAACGCCGGATACTTCGACGGCACCAATGCGACCGTGGTCCAACTGCTCGAAAGCATCGAAGCCGTGGGCACGGAGGCTGAGGCCGAGACACCAGCGTTCATCGCCGGGATGTTGACCAGGCTGGCGAGCCATGAGCCGGAGCGCGCGTTCTATATTGTGGCGCTGGTGTGGGCGCTGATGCGCGACGGCGTATCGACAGCAGATCGCAAACTCATCGCCGACCTCATCGATTGGGCGATCGCCGAAGAAGCCGCGGTACGCGAGATGTGGCATGGCGGGGTCGGCATGCAACCGGGACGCTGGCTGATCGGTACGACGCACTTCGACCTGCGCTGGAAGAAGTGGGAGGCGATCGGCCGCCGTCTCGGAGACGAGGCCGCGTCAATCGAGGATGCCGGGTTCAGGTCGAAACTCGACGACCTCTCGATGCGCTTGACTGTCGATTGGACGTGAGGCTCGCTCCGCTGTCGCGGCCGTCTACTCCGCTGCTGCGGGTGCGGTGGCTGGTGGCTTCTGGCGGCCGGTCGCGAGGCCGCGGCACAGTACATAGAACACCGGCGTGAAGATCAGCCCGAACAGCGTGACGCCGAGCATTCCGGAGAACACGGCCGTGCCCAGAGACTGGCGCATTTCCGCGCCGGCGCCCGACGCGATGACCAGCGGCACAACGCCGAGAATGAAAGCGAGCGAGGTCATCAGGATCGGACGCAACCGGGTGCGGGCGGCTTCCACCGCGGCCTCAAAGCGCGTCTTGCCCTGCTCCTCTGCCTGCTTTGCGAACTCGACGATCAGAATTGCGTTCTTGGCGGCAAGGCCGACGAGCACCACAAGTCCGATCTCGACCAGGATGTTGCGGTCGAGCCCGCGGAGATTGACGCCGATCATCGCAGCCAGAATACACATCGGCACGATGAGGATGACGGCGAGCGGCAGCAGCCAGCTCTCATAGAGTGCTGCAAGCAGAAGGAACACGAACACCACCGCAAGCCCAAAGGCCAAAGTCGCCGTATTGCCGGCGAGCTTTTCCTGGAGCGCGATTTCGGTCCATTCGAAACCGAATCCGGACGGCAGCACCTTGTTTGCGATACCCTCGATCGTGGCAATGCCCTGGCCGGACGAGAACCCGCGTGCGAGGCCCATCTGAACCTCCGCCGCTGGATAGAGGTTGTAGCGCGGCACGCGGTAGGCGCCTGTCGTGTCCGAGAACGTGGCGACAGCGCCGATCGGCACCATCTCTAGGGTGAGGTTGCGGGTTTTCAGATTTGCGACGTCGCGCAGCGTCAGGCGATAGGGGTTGTCGGCCTGGGCGGTGACGCGAAACGTGCGGCCGAGAATATTGAAGTCGTTGACGAACGCCGAGCCCATGTACACCGACAACGTCTCGAACACGCGGCCAATGGGTACGCCCAGCCGCTCGGCCTTGGTGCGGTCGATGTCGGCGTAGATTTGCGGCGTGCGCGTGTTGAACAGAGTGAACGGCTGCACGAAGCCGGGGGTTTGCCCGGCCGTTCCAGCGACTGCCCATGTCGCGGCTTCGAGCGCGGCAAGCCCGCGGCCCGAGCGATCCTGCACGTAGCCCTTGAGGCCGCCGCCTGTGCCGATGCCGGGCACCGAAGGAGGTTCGAGCACGAACACGAAAGCTTCGCGCAGTTGGAACATCTGCGTGCGCAGATCGCTGAGGATCTGGTCCTTGGTCAGCTTCTTTTTCAAGCGATCCTCGAAGTCTTCGAGGCGGACAAAGATGACGCCCGTGTTCGGCGCGTTGGTGAAGGTTGCGCCGTCGAAACCAACGAACGCGACCGCGGCCTTGACGCCAGGGCGGGTCAGGATGATGTCGGAAGCGCGGCGGACGACGGCGTCGGCACGGTCGAGTGTCGAGCCGGGCGGCAGCGAGAACGCCGCGATGAAATAGGCGCGGTCGAGCTGCGGCACGAGGCCGGTCGGTGTCGAGACCAGCCGATCATATGTCACGAACAACAGTCCCGCGTACACGACCATGAGGATGGCGCCGATGCGCACCAGACGCGCCGTGAGCGCGCCATAGCTTTGGGAGAGCCACTCGAAGCCACGATTGAACCGATCGAAGAACCAGCGCAGTGGCGCACCGAGCGTGTGCAGCATGCCGTGCTGAGCGTGATCTTGGTGCTTAGTGTGCGGCTTTAGCAGCAATGCCGCCATGGCCGGCGAGAGCGTGAGCGAGACTAACGCCGAGATCGCGGTCGACGCGGCGATCGTGATCGCGAACTGTTTGTAGAACGAGCCTTGCAGACCGGTGATGAACGCGGTCGGAAGGAACACGGCGATCAGCACCAGTGAGATGGCAATGAGCGCCATTCCCACTTCGTCCATTGTTTTGTAAGCGGCATCTCGAGGGCTCATGCCCTCGGCAAGGTAGCGCTCGACATTCTCGACCACGACGATCGCGTCATCGACGACGATGCCGATCGCCAGCACGAGTCCGAAGCGACAGCGTATTGAACGATATACCGAGGGCGGCCATCACGGCGAAGGTGCCAATCAGCGATACCGGAATGGCCATGATCGGGATGATCGCCGCGCGCCATGTCTGCAGGAACAAGATGACGACGATGACGACCAGCAGGACGGCCTCGAGGAGCGTCTTCACGACCTCGTCGATCGAGGATTGAATGAATTCGGTGGGATTGTAGACGACGGAATAATTGACGCCTGTGGGGAAATCCTTTTTCAGGCGGTCCATTTCCGCCTTTACGTTGGCCGCGGTGGCCAGGGCATTGGAGCCGGGGCGCTGGAAGATCACGAGCGCGGTGGCGGTCTTGTTGTTCAAGTACGCGTTGACGGTGTAGTCCTGCGAGCCGAGTTCGACGCGGGCGACGTCGCGAACACGCACCACCGAACCATCCGGCTCAGCGCGAATGACGATGTCACCGAATTGTTCGGGTGCAGAGAGACGTCCGAGTGTCTGGACCGACAGCGTGAACGCGCCGGGCGATGTGGCCGGGGCCTGGTTGATGGAGCCCGCGGCCACCTGGAGGTTTGCGGCCCGCATGGCGGCAACAACTTCGCTCGCCGTCAGTCCGCGTGCTGCGACGCGGGCAGGATCGAGCCAGACGCGCATCGAGTAGTCGCGCGCGCCGAAGATGTTGACGTTGCCGACGCCGTCGATGCGCGCCAGCACGTCCTTCACATTCAGCGTCGCATAATTCGAAATGTACTGCTGGTCGCGGGTGCCGTCGGGCGAAGTCATGTGCACGACCATCATCAGGTCGGGTGACGCCTTTCGCACCGAGATACCTAGCCTGCGGACATCTTCAGGCAATCGCGGCTCGGCGACGGCGACGCGGTTCTGAACCAGAACCTGGGCTTGATCGATATTGGTTCCCGGCTTGAAAACGACGTTGATCGACAGCCGTCCGTCGCCGGTCGACTGCGAATTGATGTAGAGCATGTTGTCGACGCCGTTGATCTCCTGCTCGATCGGAGTCGCGACCGTCTCGGCAATGACCTGCGCCGATGCGCCCGGATAGGTGGCGACAACGTTGACCGTGGGTGGCGCGATTTCCGGGTACTCGGCGATGGGCAGCGCGCGCTGGGCGATGATGCCGACGATGGTTATGATCAGCGCCAGCACCGTGGCGAAAATCGGCCGGTCGATGAAGAAGTGCGAGAAGCGCATGACATGGGTCCTAGACTTCGGCTAACGGAGGGCGAGCCGCCTTTATCGTGGAAGGACAAACGGTCTGGGCCTTAATTCGAATCAACCGCGTTGATGGTTCCCGGTTGTGCGGTCACCTTGGCGCCCGGACGGACAGCGGGATTGGCGATGCCGTCGATGACGACGCGGTCGTCGGGCTTCAATCCGCCGCGCACGACTCGCAACCCTTCGTAGATCGGTCCGAGTTCGAGCGGTGCTGCCTTCACCACATTGTCGGTGCCGACCACGAAGGCGATTTTTCGCGTCTGATCGGACACCACGGCGGCATCGGGGATGAGCAAGGCGTCGCTCTCTCCGCCGAACAGTTGCAGGCGCGCGAAAAGCCCCGGTTGCAGAAGCTGATCCTTGTTGTCGATGATCGCGCGGCCGCGCAGCGTGCCCGAGCGCGGGTTCAACTGGTTGTCGACGAAGTTCATGCGGCCCTGGCGGGTCCATACCTTCTCGTCGGCGAGCCGGATGCGGACCGGGTTCGACACCTCGCGCGACGACGGCCTATCCCCACTCAGGAAAAGCCGCGAATACCTGAGGAAGTCGGTTTCCGAGACGTCGAACTCGAAGTGGATCGGGTCGAGCGAGACGATTGAAGTCATGATCGTGGCGCCCTGCTGCCCGCCCGTGACGAGGTTTCCGGCGTCGATTTTTTTATCCGAGATGCGGCCCGAAATCGGCGCCCGGACTTCGGTCCATTCCAAATTGAGTTCGGCGGATTTGAGGGATGCCTCTGCAGAGAGCTGTTGAGCGCGCGTCACCGCCAGATTCGCCCGCCGCTGATCGAAATCTCGTTCCGTCACGGTGCCGCTCTTCACCAGCGGACGCGCGCGCTCGACCTCGTTCTCCGCGAGATCGACCTGAGCTTTCGTGCGGGCGATGTCAGCCTGGGCCGACTCGACGGCAATAAGAAATGGCCGCGGGTCGATCGTGAACAGCTGATCGCCGGCCTTCACGATCTGGCCATCCCGGAAATGCACTTGATTGATGAAGCCGGAAACGCGCGGTCGCACCTCGACGCTCGCGACGGCGACAAAGCGGCCGGAATACTCGTCCCATGTGGATATGCGCTTGGTGACGGGCACTGCGACGGTGACGGGCGGCGCGGGCGGCGGACCGCCTTGCGCCAGCAACACATTGAAGAATGCATCAGGGGTGAGAAGCGCCAGCATGAGCGCGGCAAAGCGCAATCCGCGAACAGAAATGAACATGTTGCCTCCTGCGAGGGCGGAGCATGAAAAGACCGTACCGCAGAAAACGACAAGCGATACGCACCATCGATCGAGGCGAGCCACACACAAATTCGGCGACGGGTTTCAATCGATAGATCGGATTAATTGAACAATATTCCGCTGCCGCGTCAAGGCTTCAACGCAAACCACTGAGATTGAGGGATTGAGGCGGCTGCGGCGCTGTCGTGAGCCCTGCAGCCTGTGTCCCGCCCGTCACGCTGCACTTCGAACCCTGTGCCCCCTGTGCAAATCCTTAACGATCCATTGACGCCCATAAAATTCCATGCGATCCCATAAATGCCCGACCGCACCGGGCAGGGTTCGTGGCGCGGCGCCGGTTCGGAGAGAGGGCCCGGGCCAGAGCGACCGCCACGGCCCCGCCGGTGCATCGGTACCGCCCGCACAAAAAAATGCCCCGCCTGTGCGACTGACAGCCAAGGCCGGGTGGGGTTGTCGAGAGCGTCAAAGGAAAGTGTCCAGGTTCGTTCGTGCGTCGAGGGAAACGAGAAGAGGATGGATCGCTTTGTCTCGACATTCACCAACAAGATCGACGCCAAAGGGCGGGTTTCCGTTCCGGCATCCTTCCGAGCCGTGCTCGAACGCGACGGGTTCGCCTCAGGCGATGTCCGCGGCATCTACTGCTACCCCTCGCTCGATGCTCCTGCGCTCGATGCAGGTGGCGAGAGACTTGCGAAAAAAATCGATGGGCTTCTCAGCGGCCTCCCGGACTATTCGGACGAGCGGGACGAACTCTCTGTCGCGCTCTACGGCGACGTCCAGGTACTCTCGATCGACGGCGACGGCCGCATCGTGCTTCCTGAAGGCCTTCGCACGCACGCCGGTGTTTCTGGCAGCGTCACGTTTGTCGGACTTGGCGACAAGTTTCAGATCTGGGAGCCTGCCCGCTTCGAGGAGCGCCGCAAGCTTGCACGCGACAAGGTTCATCAGCATCGTCGCCTGTTCGGCGCGGGGAGCCTTCCGCCCTCGGGAGACGGTGAAAGCGGCTGATGTCACGGTCGCCAAGTCCGCAGTCGGCCGGCCATTGCCGGTGGAGCCGGCATCGCGGCCGCGGCATCACTGAGTAACCGTCGATCCGGGCAGCGGCGCGCAATCCTTCCCCTTGCCGAGGGTGGCCCGCTGACGCATACCCAAACGATGCGCGACCCATCGATTGCACTCCCGCCTCACCATATTCCCGTCATGCTGGCGGAGGTGCTCGGCGCGTTGGCGCCGGCGGCGGGGGAAATCCATATCGATGGCACTTTCGGAGCGGGTGGCTATTCCCGCGCCATTCTCGAAGCCGCCGGGTGCCGGGTGATCGCGTTTGATCGCGACATCACGGCGGTGCGGGCCGCGGCGGCGCTTTGCGGCGAGTTTCCCAACCGGCTCCAGGTCATCAACCAGCCGTTCTCGCGGATGGAACACTTCACCCGTATCGAGGTGACGCCAGACGGTTCGCCGCTCATCCAAGGCCCCTTCGTCGATGGCGTGGTGCTCGACATCGGCGTATCTTCGATGCAGCTCGATCAGGCCGCTCGCGGGTTCTCGTTCATGCACGACGGTCCGCTCGACATGCGCATGTCGGCCGCCATCGATCCGCTGGACAACCGCGAACTGGATGTGGGCGAGAGTGCCGCGGATTTTCTCAACTCCGCCGAGGAAGAGAAAATCGCCGACGTCGTCTATACCTACGGCGAAGAGCACCGGTCGCGCGCCATCGCACGTGCTGTCGTCAAAGCCCGGCAGGTCGCGCCCCTCACCACCACACGGCAACTCGCGGACCTCGTTCTCCGCGTGTTCCATGGCCGCAAGACCGACGGCAAGCATCCGGCGACGCGGACGTTCCAGGCGCTGCGCATCCACGTGAACGACGAACTCGGCGAACTGGTGGCCGGGCTCGCCGCCGCCGAGCGCATCTTGAAGCCGGGCGGGCGGCTGGTTGTCGTGTGCTTTCACAGCCTCGAGGATCGCATCGTGAAGCGTTTTCTCGCCGGCCGCTGCGGCAAGACGGCCGGCACGTCGCGGCATCTGCCCGAGCAATCGATAAAAAGCGAACCGCCGAGTTTCCGCTTTGTTAACTTGCGTCCGTTAACACCTTCTCAAGGAGAATTGGATCTGAACCCGCGCTCCAGATCGGCACGGCTCAGGGCTGCGATCAGAACCGACGCCCCGCCGCACGCCATCGACAAGGACGCGCTGGGCTTCGATCAGCCGCCGGTTTGACCGGCCCGAACCTTGGGAGTTTCACCGTGCGTACCCTCATCGTTTCCGCTGCCTTCCTGGCGCTCGCCAGCGCCTTCCTCCTCTACGGGCTCAATTACGACACCCGCCGCATCGAATCGAACTTGCACTCGCTCGAACGCTCGACTGAAAAAGCCAAGAGCGATATCGCCATTCTGAAAGCCGAGCGGGCCCATCTGGCGCGTCCCGATCGGATCGAGCCATTGGCCCGTGCGCAGGGATTGGTGCCGGCCGGACCCAGGCAGTTCGCCCAGACGGGCGACACAGACCTGTTCGAGGACCGTGACCAAGTCCGGCCTGCAGCGCGCTGAGCGAGTTCGAGATGAGCCGCGCCGGGCCAACGTCAAAGGATTCGAGACCGCCCCGATTGCGGCTCAGGTCCGCCGCCACGGCACTCGGCGTCACGCTGGCGTTTCTGATCGTCGGCGCACAACTCGTAAGGCTCGCGGTGCGCGGCCAGCAAGAGCTGACGACCACCATGTCACAGCCGGTAGCGACGAGTTTCGCTCGCCCAGATATCGTCGACCGCAACGGCCGGCTGCTGGCAACCGACCTCGAAGTGCCCTCGCTGTACGCCGATCCGGGCCTGGTGCTCGACCGTGACGAGGTTGCCGAAAAGCTTGGCCACCTGTTGACGGAGCTCGACGAAACCGAGGTGCGGCGGCAGCTTGCAGACCGGTCGCGGCGCTTCGTGTGGCTGCGACGCGGATTGCCTCCTGGCCTTGCACAAGCGGTACATGATCTCGGGCTCCCTGGCTTGGGCTTCCGCCGCGAACTGAAGCGCGTCTATCCGGCCGGCGGACTTGCAGGTCACGCACTCGGTACGGTCAATGTCGACAACAAGGCCCTGGCCGGGCTCGAGCGCTACCTCGACGAGGTGGTGGGTGTGGAAGCCGTGCATGGCGCCACGTTGTCTGATCGTGCGCCGCTGCGCACCTCGCTCGATCTTGGCGTGCAGCATTCCCTCGACGACGAGTTGCGCGCCGCGATGCGGCGCTACGGGGCCAAGGGTGCGACCGGCCTCGTGCTGGATGTCGAGACGGGCGAAATCCTGGCCGCGCAGTCGTTGCCGGGCGCCGACCCGGCACGGGCGGCGGAGTCTGTCGATCCCGCGCGCCCGGACAAGCTCATGGGCGGTGTCTACGAGCTCGGCTCGATCATGAAGATGGTCACGGTCGCCATGGCGCTGGATGGCGGCCGGGTGAAAACAGATTCGGTGCTCGACGTCCGCGAACCGCTGACGGCTGGCCGCTTTACGATCCGCGACCCGCATCCAGCTGGGCGGCCATTGACCGTGTCCGAGATTTTTATCCGCTCATCGAATGTGGGCGCAGGGATGCTCGCGCTGGAAGCCGGTGCCGACCGTCAGAAGGCATTTCTCACACGGCTCGGGTTGACGGCTGGCATGAAGACCGAAGCCGGTCCGGTGGCCGTCCCCCTGGTGCCGGATCGCTGGGACCGGGCCGAGACGATCACGATTTCCTATGGCCATGGCGTGGCGGTGTCGCCTCTGCAATTCGCGGCCGCGGCAGCCTCGCTGGTGAACGGCGGCAGTCGCGTGCAGCCCACGTTTTTGAAACAGTCCAAGGGCGGCAAGCAGCAGCCGTCCGGTTCGAATTCCCAGCTGATCTCGACCGAGACGAGCCGGGCGATGCGAGCTCTCATGCGGCTCAACGTGACCGACCCTCACGGTACCGGGCGTCGGGCCGACGCACCAGGATACCGGGTCGGCGGCAAGACCGGCACGGCCGAGCTGCCCGATCGCGGCGGCTACAAGCAGACGGCCGTCATCAGCTCGTTCCTCGCCGCCTTCCCGATGGACGCGCCACGGTATGTCGCGCTGGTGATGCTGTTCGAGCCGAAGCCCGTCGCCGAGACTCGCGGCCAGGTGGCGGCAGGCGCGAATGCGGCGCCGACCGCCGGCCGGCTTATCGCCCGCATCGCACCGATGCTCGGGGTTTTGCCGCAGGGCGCGGCTCAACCGCTGGAAAGCTCGGAAGAAACCGGTGAGCAGGGCGTCGCGGCCGAAGCCGCCACCAACGGCCGGTTTGACGGGGGCGGCGACGCCAAATATTAACGTCTCTGGTTCGCGCAGAAAATTCGCGCGTTTCCGGTTGGACGAATACGAGGCGCCATGCTGCTTTCCGATCTTCTCGGGCGTGACTGTTCCGCGCCGCCCGGCATGGACGCCATGACCGTGACCGACGTAACGGCCGACAGCCGGGCAGTCGAGTTGGGATCGTTGTTCATTGCGCTGCCGGGGGGCAAGGCCGATGGCGCAAACTATGTGCCGCAAGCAATAGCCAAGGGTGCGGTGGCCGTTGTCGTCGGCCGAACCGTGGTGATCGACGTGCCACCGGGAATAGCGCTGATCCGTGTCGACGATCCGCGGCGCGCCTTGGCGCTTATGGCATCGCGGTTCTACGCTGGTCAGCCGGAGTGGGCGGTCGCGGTCACCGGCACCAGCGGGAAAACGTCGGTTGCCGAGTTCACGCGCCAGATCTTGAGGGCGCGCGGACGGCGCAGTGCGTCGGTCGGCACCCTCGGTGTCGTCAGGCCGGATGGCAGCGGATACGGTTCGCTTACCACGCCTGACCCGGTGACGCTCCACAAGACACTGGCGGCACTCGAGGGCGAAAACGTGACGCACCTCGCGTTCGAAGCGTCGTCGCATGGGCTCGATCAGCGCCGGCTCGATGGTGTGCGGCTCTCGGCGGGAGCGTTCACCAACCTCGGCCGCGATCACATGGACTATCATGCAACGGTCGACGACTATTTCTCAGCCAAGATGCGCTTGTTCCGCGCGCTTCTGGTGCCGGGTCAGCCCGCCGTGATCAATGCGAACGGCGCGTTCGCTTCCGAGGCGCGGGCTGTGGCGCTTGCGCGCGGGCTCGACGTCTTGACGGTAGGCACCACGGGCGAAACTCTGCGGCTTGTTCGCGCCGTGCGTGATGGCTTCGCGCAGCGGCTGTCCATCATGCATCGCGGCGAGACCTACGACATCCGCTTGCCGCTGGTCGGCGCCTATCAGGTTGAGAATGCGCTGGTGGCCGCCGGGCTCGCGATCGCGACGGGCGAGCCGGCCGATGGGGTGCTGGGTGCACTCGAAACGTTGACCGGCGTACCTGGCCGGCTCGAGATCGTCGGCGTGGCGCGCGGCGGGCTCGCGGTCGTCGACTACGCCCACAAGCCGGAGGCGCTGATTGCCGTGCTCGATGCGCTCAGGCCGTTTGCCACCGGCAGGCTGATCTGCGTTTTTGGCTGCGGCGGTGATCGCGATCGCGGCAAGCGGCCAGTGATGGGGCAGATCGCGATGGCCAATGCCGATGTGGTGATCGTCACCGACGACAATCCGCGCTCCGAGGTGCCGGCTCGGATCCGCGCCGAGATCCTGACCGCTGCATCCGGGGCCACCGAGATTGGTGATCGCGGCGAAGCGATTGCCGCGGCAGTGGCGATGATGCGTCCGGGTGATGTGGTGGTGGTGGCCGGCAAGGGTCACGAAACCGGCCAGATCGTCGGCGACAGAACTCTGCCTTTCTCGGACCATGACGCGCTGAGATCGGCGCTCGAAAGGGCATGACGGCCATGGCCGCACCACTTTGGACAATGCCTGATCTGCTGGCCGCGAGCGGCGCTCGCGCCGACGGGGTGACTGTCGGCGGCGTCGATGGTGTGTCGATCGACACCCGAACGATCGCGGCCGGCGACCTGTTCGTGGCACTCGAGGATCAGCGCGACGGCCACGATTTCGTCGGAGCCGCTTTTGCCAGAGGTGCGGCCGCCGCACTCGTCAAGGACAGTTATGCGCGGCGTCCCGGTGATGGGCTCTTGCTCCGGGTCGGCGATCCCCTGTGTGTGCTCGAAGCCATCGGCCGGGCGGCGCGGGCACGGCTTGCCGCCAACGCGCGGGTGATCGCGGTGACCGGCTCGGCCGGCAAGACCACGACCAAGGAGATGCTGCGGACGTGTTGCGCACGGCTTGGTGCCACCCACGCGTCTGAAAAATCCTATAACAATCAGTGGGGTGTGCCGCTGACCCTGGCTCGGATGCCGGCGGCCACGCGGTTCGCGATTTTCGAGATCGGCATGAACCACGCGGGCGAGATCACGCCCTTGACCCGGATGGTCTGGCCGCACGTCGCAGTGATCACGACGGTGGTGGCCGCGCATCTCGAGCACTTCGGTACCGAAGAGGCGATCGCCGACGCGAAGGCCGAGATCCTGCTCGGGCTCGAACCTGGTGGCACGGCTGTTCTCAACGCCGGCAACCGGCATATTGCACGGCTCAACGCCGCTGTGCGTGCGCGGCCCGGTGTTGCGTTGGTCACTTTCAACGGTCGACCGGACCAAGCCGAGGGCGCAACCCGTGATGGGTGGAACGTTTGGCTGGCAAAGGCCCATCCTCACGGCGATCGCACGCTTGTTCACGCCGGTACGTCGCGCGGCGACACGGGCTACCATTTCGAGGTCGGTGCGGTCGGCGACCACATGGTCGTGAACGCGCTGGCGGTGATCGCCGCACTCGAAGCGACCGGTGCCGACGCGGCGGACGCATTGAAAGCGCTCAAGACTTTCGGCGTTCCCCAGGGCCGCGGCGCACGCAGCGTGATCGAGGTGGCGGGCGGGACGGCGCTGCTGATCGACGAAAGCTACAACGCCAACCCGGCCTCGATGCGGGCTGCGCTCGAAACGATGGCCCTGGTGCCCCGCGACCGCTATCCGCGACGCATTGCCGTGCTTGGCGAAATGCTGGAACTCGGTGCCGATGCGCCACGGTTGCACGTGAGCCTGAAGGAAGCCATTGACGCGGCCGGTGTCGATCTGGTCTTTGCGGCGGGGTCGAACATGCGGCTGCTCTACGATCAACTGCCGCAGTCTCGGCGCGGCGCATGGGCTGACGCGGCAAGCGGGATCAGGAATGCTCTCTTGGCAGAAGTTCGTGACGGCGACGTGGTGATGGTAAAGGGTTCGAACGGCTCCAGGACATGGGCTCTGGTCGACGCACTGAAAAAGAACGGCGCGGGCTTGCCTGCGGGCGCGTGACGGGGACGGCAGACAACGCCGTCGAGGGAGGGAGAACGAATGCTCTACGAGCTGGTGCAATTCAGTGACCAGATCGGCCCGCTGAACGTTTTCCGCTACATTACGTTTCGCACGGGCGGCGCGATCTTCACCGCACTCCTGTTCGTGATGTTGTTCGGGCCGGTGATGATCGACCTGCTTCGCATCAAGCAGGGCAAGGGACAGCCGATCCGCGAGGACGGGCCAAAGTCGCATTTTTCCAAAAAGGGCACGCCCACGATGGGCGGGCTGATGATCCTGGCCGGCGTGTCGGTATCGACGCTGCTGTGGGCGAACCTGACCAACTTGTATGTCTGGATCGTGCTCGGCGTGACACTCGCATACGGCGCGATCGGGTTCTACGACGACTACCTCAAGGTCACGAAGCGCACGACGGACGGCTTCTCCGGTCGGGTGCGGCTCGGTCTCGAGGTTCTGGTCGCCGCCATTGCCACCTACGCCATCATGAAATTGTCCATTCCCGAACTGTCGGGCAAACTGGCAGTACCGTTTTTCAAGACTCTGCTGATCGACCTGGGGCCGGCCTTCATCCTGATGGGCGTGCTGGTGATCGCGGGTGCCGGCAACTCGGTCAACCTCACCGACGGTCTCGATGGACTGGCCATCGTGCCGGTGATGATTGCAGCGGCCACTTTCGGGCTTATCGCCTACCTCTCCGGCAACTTCAAGTTCGCCCAATATCTGCAGATCCACTTCGTGCCCGGAACCGGCGAGCTGGCCGTGATATGCGGTGCGCTGATCGGCGCCGGTCTCGGCTTCCTGTGGTTCAACGCGCCGCCGGCCATGATCTTCATGGGCGACACGGGGTCTCTGGCGCTGGGGGGCGCACTTGGCTCGATCGCGGTTGCGGTCAAACACGAGTTCGTCCTCGCGATCGTCGGCGGGCTTTTCGTGCTCGAAACGCTGTCGGTGATCATCCAGGTCGCGTCTTTCAAGTTGACCGGCAAGCGCGTGTTTCGAATGGCGCCGCTGCATCATCACTTCGAACAGAAGGGCTGGCAGGAGAGCACGGTCGTGGTGCGGTTCTGGATCATCTCGGTGGTTCTGGCGCTGATCGGGCTCGCAACGCTCAAGCTCAGGTGAGAAGACCGGCTGGCAGACGCCGAACTCGGTTAGAATCGCATCGATGATTCGCTGCACCACATTCTCCGGCAAGACGGTGGCGGTGTTCGGGCTCGGGGCCTCGGGCAACGCAACCGCGCGCTCGCTGTTGGACGGTGGCGCGACAGTGGCAGCCTGGGATGACAGCGCGGGCGGGCGCGAGGGTGCCGCCAGGCTCGGTATCCCGATCGTCGATCTCACGGCGGCGGACTGGAGCGCATTCTCAGCTCTGGTGCTCGCGCCGGGCGTGCCGCTGACGCACCCTGCGCCGCATTGGACCGTTGAAAAGGCGCGAGCGGCTGGCGTCGAGATCATCGGCGACGTCGAGCTGTTCTTTCGTGAGCGCGCCGCTCACTGCCCGCACGCGCCCGTCATCGCCATCACCGGCACCAACGGCAAATCGACGACCACCGCGCTGGTTGCGCACCTGCTGCAAGCACTCGGCCACAAGGTCGAAATGGGCGGCAACATCGGCAAGGCGGTCCTCAC